>JAMOMS010000076.1 GCA_027067015.1 Campylobacterales bacterium
GGAGCGGAATATTGAAGTAGTACAGCATCAAAGCGATATAAAGCAGATAGATCACCCCGCTAATCAGCTGGGCGTAACGCATGGTACGGATACGAAGCTGGGGCGAGAACTTTTCGCCCAGATAGCGGGAGGTCTCAAACCCCTGTACCACAATGAGCATACCCAGTACCATGCGCGCCTCGTGCCAGCCCGGTGTGGACCCTTCCGGGGGCAGATGCCACGCACCCTGCGCGAAAGCCTGCCAGTTGCCATAGGCCAACCCCGCCAGCAACCCGGCGATGATGCCCAGTTTTAGCGCCTCGAATTTGCTCAAAAACCCAAATCCCCTGTGCCCGCCGTAAAAGGCGATAAACAAAATCACCGCCGTCGTGATGGTTTTGGCCAGCAGGGGATCGACTTTGCCCATCCCCCGCAAAAAGAAGTCGCCAAAAAGGGTCAGGTAATAAGTCACCGACACCACGTAGGCAAAAGCCAGCGCCCACTCCGAGAGCTTCTCGGCCCCCCATGCCGCGGTGTGCAGGGTACCCGCCGCCAGCTTGGGTTCGACCCGCTCAATATTAAAACGGATCGCCCCGCCGATCATATAGGCGGCTATCACCAACGCCCCCATGGCCGCTATGGCCAGACTCCCCACGCTCATCTGTAAAATCGGGGCGATCACCAAAAAGCCGCTACCTATGATAGAGGCCAGGGGAATCACCGTCGCTGTCCACCAGCCGCTCTTTTCCACCGGTTTGCTAAAAAGCAACATCGTCACCAGCAGGGTCACGACTATGACAATCAGATTGGCCGTCATCGGCGCTTCCTTCTTAAAATCTCGTAACTCTCTCTTAAAACAGGCGCATTAATACCATGCTTTTGGGCAAGGTGCACCGCCTTGCCTGTCAACGCCTCCAGCTCCGTGGGGCGCCCGGCCTGAAAGTCCAGCCACATGGAGGTGGGTGAATCGTAGGGCACTTTTTCCAACTGCCGATAAACCCTCTCGATATCCGTATGATCCAGCCGGGCCCCTTCGGCCCGCCCCACCGCCAAAATCTCTTCCAGCACCGCCGCCAACGCGTCGCCATGCTCAGCCGCCACGGCCCCCATGGGCTTGTCGTACCGGCTGGTCAGCGTCGCCATGGCGGAGATAAAGAGAAACTTCCGCCATACCTCCGTGGTGATCTCTTCACTTAGTTTTACCTTTACGCCGCCTTGCTCCAGGTGTCTGCCAAGGGCACAAAGCGCGGCAGGCAAAGCGCCGTCAACGCCCATCACCACTTTGGCCCCCGGGCCTTTAAGCGCCACGACACCCGGCGCCTCGATGTGAGAGACGATGTAAACGACCCCCTCGGCCACCGGGTTATCCGGGTAGAGCGCGCGAAGCACGGCGCCGTTACCTACCCCGTTGCCCAGCGGCACCAGCAGGGTCTTTTTATCTATGACCGGGGCGGCCGATTGGGCGGCTGTTTGCAGGTCGTACCCCTTGACACAAAAAAGCAGGGCCTCCGGCCTCTTCGCAAAATGGTCCGGCGACGGCGCCGTTTGGGCCGGATGGAGTGTTTGACTCCCCTCACGGCTTTTTATTCGCAGGCCCTCTTGGGCTATGCTCCGGCCGTGCGCCCCCCGCACAGCCAACAAAACCTCCGCGCCGCCTCGCATAAGCGCCCCGGCCAGGTAGCCGCCTACCCCGCCCGCGCCGATCACCCCGACCGTCACGCCTCCATCTCCTTGGTAATGGGCAAAAACGCTTGCTCATCCGGGTCGTAATACTCAATCTCCCCCGTATCGAGCCGATAGTACCAGCCGTGCAAAAAGAGCGTGCCCTCTTTGACACGCCGACGGACGTTGGGGTAGGTCATCAGGTTTTTCAGCTGAAAGATCACCGAAAACTTCTCCGTCGCCTCCCTGAGCACTGTCTCATCCCCTTCAGGTACCGTCTTTAACGCCAACTCCTTGGCGGGCAGGCCCAGCTCCAGCCATTTGATGGTATGGGGCATCCTGTCGGCATAGGCACTGTGGTCCTGAAACAGCGCTTTGCAGGCCCCGCAGTCGCTGTGACCGCAGACGATGATTTCGCTCACCTCCAGGTTAAACGCGGCGTACTCGATGGCCGAGGCGGTGGCGTGGTAGTCGTTGTCGGGCTTGTAGGGGGGCACGAAATTGCCCACGTTGCGCATGACAAACAGATCGCCCGGCCCCGTGTTGGTAATGAGCGTGGGCACCACCCGCGAGTCACTGCACCCTATAAAGAGCGCCTTGGGGTTTTGCCCCTTTTTGACCAGTTCCAGAAAATCCTTCTCATGCTTTTTGAAGTGGACCGACTGAAACGCCTCCACCCCTTCCGTCAGGCTTGAGTTTGACATGGCATCCCCCTTAAAAGTTATCGTAACGGCCCGCTTCCACCTCCTCTTTGAGCCGGGCGATCGCCTCCTCCATGGCCGAAAGGATCAGCCGGGCCGACTCCCGGTCGTCGTTTTCGGGAATATCTCGGTCAAACATCTTCAGATTCGACTCAAACACCGCCACCGTCTCTTTGATAATCTCCTCTTTGTGGTTTAGCAGTTCTTTGTGCTGGGCATCCATCATATTCTCCTTTTATGGGTTTGTTCTGTCACGATTATATCACGATCCGTTCACACTGCCATGTTACAATGACGACATGAGACATACGGTTGCGCTTCTGTTTTGGTTCGTTTTTGTCCTTTGGGCCGACATCACCCCGTGCCCCTTCGAGGCCGACGGTAAAATGCGTACGGGGCGCTTTAAGGCGCTTGGGGCCCTCTGCCTTACCGACCGGCATATCGGCGGTCTCCCGTTTGAGGGCATCTCCGACCTGGCCTATGACGCTTTGAGCCGACACCTTTACATGATCAGCGACACCGCCGTGCTCTTTGATTTTAACGTCTCATCCCGACCGCTTGCGCTCCGGCCACTTGCCGGCTACCGCCTGCGCGACAAAAACGGCTTTCCCATCCGCTCCAAAAGCGACGGAGACACCGAAGGCATGACCCTCACCCCCAAAGGCTTGGCGGTCTCTTTTGAGCGTAAACCCAAAGTCGTGCTCTATACCCCCAACGGAAAGAGACTCAAAAAGCTCAAACTCCCCAAACCTCTTCGCCACGCCAAACACTACCGCGACGCCAACAAGATGCTCGAAGCCGTCGCCTACCATCCCCGCTACGGCCTGCTTCTTGCCCCGGAACTCCCTTTAAAAGGGCATAAGCATCCGCGCCTTTACGCCAAAAAAAAGCAATGGAAACTACCGGGAAAACTCCCCATCACGGCGCTTAGTGTCACGCCCGAGGGTGACATTCTGATACTAAGGCGACGCTATGAGGGTTTTTTTAAAGGCTACACCGTCGCGTTGGATCTGCTACATCCCAAAAACGGCAACGTTGAGAGTATCGCGCGGCTTCAAAGCAAAGAGGGGT
>JAMOMS010000077.1 GCA_027067015.1 Campylobacterales bacterium
TGCCCTCACCCGTCTTGGCGCTGGCGTAGATGGCGCCGGAGCAGTCCAGGCCGATGGTCTGCTCAATCTCCTCCACCACCCTGTCAGGGTCCGCGGCGGGCAGGTCGATCTTGTTGATCACCGGAATGATCTCCAGGTCATTTTCCAGCGCGATGTAGACATTGGCGATGGTCTGGGCTTCCACCCCCTGGCTGGCATCGACCACCAGCAGTGCCCCCTCGCTTGAAGCCAGCGACTTGCTCACCTCGTAGCTGAAATCGACATGGCCGGGGGTGTCAATGAGGTTGAGAATATAGGTCTGCCCATCCTTGACGTAGGTCAGACGCACGCTCTGGGCTTTGATGGTAATGCCGCGCTCCTGCTCAATGTCCATGGTATCCATCATCTGACTGCCAAGCTCCCGCTCGGTCACGGCGCCGCACTCCTGGATGAGCCGATCGGCCAGGGTGCTCTTGCCGTGGTCGATGTGGGCGATGATGGAGAAGTTTCGGATCCTATCCTGCAACGGCGTACCTTTAGGCAAAGAGCGAATTGACGCTCTCGTTGTGATAGACCCGCCGGATCACTTCGGCAAAGGTCGGCGCGGCGGGCAAAACGGTAATCTTGTCGCAGGGCTCTCTTAGCGGCAACGTATCGGAGACAATCAGCTCATCCAGCTCCCCTTCACGAATCCGCTCATAGGCCGGGCCGCTGAGCACCGGGTGGGTACAGCAGGCGATCACCTTTTTCGCCCCCCGCTCCTTGAGGGCCTTGGCCCCTTTGACGATGGTGCCGGCGGTGTCGATCATGTCATCGACAAGCACCACGTTCTTGCCCTCCACGTCGCCGATGACATTCATCACCTCGGCCACGTTGGCTTTTTCCCTTCGCTTGTCCACAATGGCCATATCCACCCCCAGCCGGCTGGCGAAGTAGCGGGCGCGGGCCACACCGCCGATGTCGGGGCTGGCAACCATGAGGTTGTCAATCTTTTTGCTCTTGATGTGGTTAATAAACAAAATGGCGCCGTAGAGGTTGTCGACCGGAATATCGAAAAACCCCTGAATCTGGCCGGCGTGCAGGTCCATGGTGACCACCCGGCCGATGCCGGCGGTCTGAATGAGGTTGGCCACCAGCTTGGCGGTAATGGGCACTCTTGGGGCCGCTTTGCGGTCCTGCCTGGCGTAACCGAAATAGGGAATAACCGCCGTAATGGAGCGGGCCGAAGAGCGCCGCAGGGCGTCGGTCATAATGAGCAGTTCCATCAGGTTGTCGTTGGCCGGCGCGCCGGTGGACTGGACAATAAAGACATCCCGCCCGCGCACGCTCTCGCTGATCTGGCAACCGATCTCCCCGTCACTGAAGCGGCTGATATTGGCGCCGCTGAGCGGCGTGTCAAGGTATTTGCTGATCTCCTGGGCAAAAGGCTCGGACGCCGTACCCGAAAAAATCTTGTATCCGCGCATCTGATCTCCCTGGCTTGAATTGGCCCGATTATATCCAAAAGAGGCTGACATTTCCCTCTCTTTTTTGTACAATGGCACCTAAAAACGGGAGAGACGCGTGCAATTTGAGACCTATCCCTTTGAAAAACTGACGGCCCTGCTGGCGGACATCACCCCAAACGGCGCCTATACCCCATTGACGCTGACCATCGGTGAGCCGCAGTTTGCGACACCCGATTTTATTCAACGCACCCTGCAAACGGCCAGCCCGCTTTTGAACAAATACCCCAAAACCGCCGGGGAGGCGGAGCTAAGAGAAGCCCAGCGGGGGTTTGTGAAACGGCGCTTTCACATAGAGCTGGACGATACGCAGATCATTCCCACGTTCGGCACCAGGGAACTGCTCTTTAACTTCCCCCAGTTTCTGCTGGCAAAGCGCCCCGACCCCGTCATGGCCTTTACCAACCCCTTCTACCAGATTTACGAAGGGGCGGCCATCGCCGCCAAGGCGAAGGTGTTGCATCTGAACCTCACCCCCCAAAACGGCTTTCTTCCCGAAATTAACGAAGCCCGGCTGGCCGAATGCGACCTGGTGATTCTCAATTTCCCCAACAACCCCACCGCCTCGGTGATGCCGCTTGAGACCATGACAGAGTGGGTCCGGCTGGCGCTCAAGCACGATTTCGTGCTCCTAAACGACGAGTGCTACAGCGAAATCTACACCCACACCCCGCCCCCCTCGATTTTGCAGGCTTCCATCAAGGCGGGCAATCCCCGCTTCAAAAATATCCTGGCGATCAACTCCGTCTCCAAACGCTCCAGCGCCCCGGGGCTACGTAGCGGCTTCATCGCCGGCGACGAGAGGATTCTAAAAAGCTACCTGCGCTACCGCACCTACGTGGGGTGCGCCTCACCCCTGCCACTGCAAAAAGCGGCGGCCGCCGCCTGGAATGACGAGGATCATGTGGAGATATTCCGCCAAAAGTATCGTCAAAACTTCCAGATCGCCGCGGAGATTCTGGAGGTACCCGTCCCCGAAGCCACCTTTTACATCTGGCTGGCGGTGGACGATGAGCTTGCTTTCACCCGCCGTCTCTATGCCGAGTACAATCTTAAAGTGTTGCCGGGAAGCTTTTTGGGAAGAGAGGGCATCGGCCAGGGATTCGTGCGCATCGCCCTGGTGGAGTCAACCGAAAAGACCGTTGAGGCGTGTCACCGTATCCGCGACTGCCTTAAAGGCTAACCACCGTCGCGCCAAATCCTCCCATATGCTGGGGCGCGTCACCGAAGCTTTGAACGCTTGGGTGCGTTTTTAGAAATTGCCGCACGGCGTAGGCGAGTTTGCCGGTACCGATACCGTGGTAGATGAGCACCTCATCAAATCCGCTTAGCAGGGCGTCGGAGAGAAACTTGTCCAGCCGCTCAATCGCCTCTTCGGCCCTCAAACCGTGCAGATCCAGCTTGACGGAGGCCTTTTGGGGGCGCTCGGTTTTGATCTCCACGCTCTTTCGCCTGGGCGCCTTGGGGGGCGGGCCACTGCGTTTAAGCTCGCTTAGCGGTACCCTTAGTTTCATCCCCTCGTCGGTCTCGATTGTCGCCTCTTTGGCTTTGAGTGCCACGATCACCCCGCGGTTTTTGCGGTATTTGACCCGATCGCCCACCGCCAGCTTCTCGATCCGCTCGGGTGCTTGCACCTTGGCCTTTCGGGCGATCTTGTGCGCTTCGTTGAGCCGCCGATGCACGGCCCTTTGGTCTTTCTCTTTAAGCGCTTGTTTCACCTCACGGGTCGCCGCCTCGAAGATCGCCTCCAGTTCGCGCTTCTTGGCCAGCAGTTTGGCCTCCAGGGCGTCGTTGAGCTCCCGGTAGCGCGCCTTTTGCGCCGCCAGGTCCTGTAGCTCTTTTTCCAGCTTCGCGTTTTTTTCCCTAAGCTCCTTTTCCAAGACGCTGGAGCGCTCGATCA
>JAMOMS010000078.1 GCA_027067015.1 Campylobacterales bacterium
TGAATATTGAAGGGTTGGCCTATGAAAACGAAAGCCAGCGTCTTTGGCTTGGATTACGTTCCCCCCTGCAATCTCAAAAAGCGGTATTGATTGCCGTGGAAAACCCGAGGGAAGTGCTCATAAAGGGGGCAGAACCTCTTTTTGGAGAGCCGCTCTTTCTTGATCTTGACGGTCGGGGGGTGCGCGGGCTTTGCTATGATGACAAACGTCACGGATTTTGGGTCTTGGCCGGGAGTGTGGATGAACGTAAAGGGAGTTTTGGACTCTACTTTTACGACTTGCGGCGCCATCGCCTGAAGCGGATAAAAGACGCGCCCGATCTTGGCTTTGCCGAAGGGGTCACGGTGGTACTTCGCCACAGCGGCGCGCCGGCTTTGCTGATAGTGGATGATAACGGCAAAAAACCCAACAAACCGGCGACTTACTATATGATTAACAAGGGGGGATTGTGAAACGGTGGCTACTCATGTCTGCGACCCTTATAGCGGCGCAGGCGGCACCGACCTGCTACAGCGTGCAGTTGCTCTCTTTACCGCTCTCTCGTGAAGATGCCCTTTTAAAAAGGGCGTGGCCCAAAGATTGCAAAGTCATGAGAATCGGCAGGGCGGTGACGGTACGGTGCGGGTGCTACAGCCGTTTCGCGCCTGCCAAAAAGAGGCAAGAAGCCCTATTGGAGACTTACAAAGGGGCGGATGTGGTGACCAGCTACCGCTACCGGTTTGATCAAAACGCAACGGGTGTGGCTGTTGAGTCCAACGTCCAAAACCGTGATCGCAATGCGACACAGGAGGCCAAAACCGTGCGGGTGAAAGAAGAGGGGTCTCAGGCGGGGACGGAAGAAAAGGGCGTAGCCCGTTTTTTGAACGATTTTGAAAAGAGTGTACCCGAGGAAGAGGCGGTAGATAGATTCGACGTCCCCTCCGATAAACCCAAACATGAAAAGATCCGCTATGTTAGGCGCCGACCGCCCCATTTTCGCTATCAGGACTATCTGCGCGCCTTGCGGGCTCATCCGGGCGGCGCCTGGGATTACCGTTACCGTTTCGGGGGACAGGTGAGCTATGACGCGGCATACGTGGATGAGGCGGATGACAAATATTTTGACCACGACTTTCGTCGGATACGCCTCTTTCATGAGGGGAGTTTTTGGGATGACGCGCTCTTTTACCAGCTTGAGTATAGCGTAACCGGTGTTAATCACTACAAAGACCTTTATATCGGTGCCCAGTATGACAAAAAAGGCAAGCCCTATTGGCGCCTGAAGGCGGGAAACATCAAGATTCCCTTTTCACTGGAGGGGTACACCTCTTCTAAATATCTTACCTTTATGGAGCGCTCTTTAGCCGAGGCTTACGCCGAAAACCGTAAGCTGGGCGTGGAGGCCCTGACTGCCGGGAAGATCGCCAAAAAGGTGTACGGCAATTTCTTTGTACACGCCTTTAGCCGTTCGGTGGATGAGCGCTTGGACGGTAAAGAGGATCATCCCGGTTTCGGTACACGGGCCACATTGACCTATAAAGCCTCCAAAAACCGGACTATGATGATCGGCGGCGCGTGGATGCGGCAAAATTACAGGGATGACAAGATCAAAATCAACCAGTCGGTAGAGTCCGATCTGGATGATCACAAGTATGCGTCGGTCAAGATCAAGCATGTCGATCATGTGGATCGGGCCAATGTAGAGCTCTATACGGCGTATAAAAAAGCCTATGTGCAGGGTGAATATACTATGATGGATATTTACGCGCGCAAAGGGGATTACCGTTATAGCGGTTACTATGTGCAGGCGGGCTATTTTTTGGAGGGTCAGGGGCGCCGTTTTCGCAAAAAGACGGCGACGTTTGGCCGCATTCGTCCCCTGCGTCGGCTGGGTGATATGGAGGTGGCGTTTCGGTATGCGCATATCGATCTAAACGACAAAGATGAGCAGGGAGGCAGTCAGAGTGATTATACCTTCGCCTTTAACTGGTACATGACGCCGGAGTGGCGGTTGATGTTTAACTATGTTTTGGCCTATCCGAAAGATACGGACGAGTATGACGGGATGTTGCAGGTGTTTCAAGGGCGCCTGCTCTTCTCGTTTTAGGGAGAGAACGGATGAAAAGAGAGTGGATACGGCTTTGGACGCTTTTGGCGGCGGCCCTTTGGCTGGCCGGTTGTACGACGGCCCAGATTTCCGTTACGCGCAAGGGATTGCCCAAAGTCTATGAGGATTACAACGAGACCTATCAGATCAAACGGGATATCCGGGTGGTGCTCTTTCGGTTTGAAAACTATACCGACGCCCCCGAAGCGGGGTTAAGAGCCGCCAATTTGATGGCGGGGGTTTTACAGGCCAAAGGGTATCGGGTCTATCCGTACCTCAAAAAGGCGCCCAAAAGTTTGAAAAAAGCGCGAAAGATTGCCAAAAAAGCGGGCGCGCGCTACTTTATGACCGGCGGGGTGAGCGAGTGGCGCTACAAAAACGGCATTGACGCCGAGCCGGCCGTGAGCTTGCGGCTTACCCTTTACAAAACCAAAAACGCCAAACCTGTCTGGAGCGCGACCGGCTCTGACAGCGACTGGGGGAACGCTACCCTCGGTACGACGGCGCAGAATCTAATGAAGGAGATGTTGGAACGATGAAAAAAATCTGGAAAAAGAGCGGATGGATGTTGATAGCGGGCGCGCTTGCGCTTGGCGGTTGTGCGACCAAGGAGTATGTGGCGAGCAAACCTTTTGCCCAGGTGGGTGCCGAGCACAATGTCACCGCCGTGACGCTTCTGGCGCTTCGCAACTACACCGACGTACCCGAAGCCGGCAAACGGGCGGCCAACCTGGTGGCCGGCGTGTTACGGGCCAAAGGTTTTGCTGTCAAAGAGGCGTTTAGGAAGCGAAAAAAAGGGGATCCTTGCGAGATGGTCGATGATCGTTACGTCATGGACGGCGGGGTGAGTGAATGGCGCTACAAAACCGGTATTGACGGCGAGCCGGCGGTGAGTTTGCAGTTGACTCTGCACGATTGTCAAAGCAAGAAAATTCTCTGGAGCGCCACGGCGTCAAGCAACGACTATTGGCGGGCCTCTATCGGCACGACGGCCCAGGCGGTCATTGAGAAGATGTTTAAAGATTAAAGCAGAAGGGGCACGTTTGTTTCGCTACCGCGGGTTTACTTTTCTGGCTTTGTATGAGTCGCTGGCGTTGGCGGCGCTTTTGATAGGGCTTTCGTTTTGGTTGCACGGAAGCGATCCGCTTTTTGTCCACTCCCATTTGCCGCTGATGCTTATTCCGCTGGCTGTTGTGACGCTCTATTTCGGATATGCCGGCGGTTTGCCCTTTTTGGCTCTCTTGGGGGCGGGAATGTGGTACGGTTATGAGACTTTTGCCCTCAAGCCTTTTTTGGTTTATGCCGTCATGACGCTTTTGATGGCCGAGTTTCATAGCTATTGGCAAAGACGCATAGAGCAGTTGGAGAGTAAAGGCGACTATATGCGTCGCAAGTTTTCCGAGATGACGTCGGCGTTTTATATGCTCAAGATCTCTCACGATCAGCTGGAAAAAAACTATGTCATCAAACCCATGAGCTTACGAAACGCCATTGGGGAGATTCGCAATAAACTGGCTCAAGAGCCCCAAGAGTCGTTTGCGCAACTCTTAAGCCTTTTTGAGAAGAATTTTTCGGTTCAATCCGCGGTTATCGCGTGGAAAGAAGAGGATGGGGCGTTGCATATCAAAGCGGCGACGCAGGATCTTTTTTTTGAGAGAGATGACCCGATGGTTCAAGAGGCGCTGGAGCGAAAAGAGCCGGTTTATGTCTCCGGGGACGTGGATACGGGAAGTCGTTATATAGCGGTACTTCCCGCATTGGTTGAGGATGAGGTTAAGGGATTGCTTTGTATCGGCAAGATGCCTTTCCTCTCTTTTAACAAAGATACGCTGGTCTCTTTGACGGTTTTGCTGGAGTATTTTGGATTTGAACTTCTTCGCGCCCGTTGGCTTCGCCGGTTTGGTAACAGGATTGAGCAGGTCTCTTCAGCCATGTCGTTTGAGTTTCAGCGTCTTGAGAAGATCGAAAAAACTTACGGCCTGGAGTCTTCCGTTATCGCCTTTAATTGTCAAAACGATTTGAGCCATACCCTACTGCGTCAACATATTGAAAAGGGGTTAAGAGCGCTGGATATGATGGATGTGGTAGAGACCAAAGAGCGAGGGAAGGTGATTTTGGTGCTTCTTCCCTTCTCCGGCCAGGCGATGGTGGAGGGGTATTTGTCCCGCCTCAAAAAGAGGCTGGAACGTGAGCATGAAGAGGTGTGCCCGCATGTTATCTTCTCCATGCGATGGTTGCCCCAGCTTCGCCAGTATCTAGAGGGGAAAGGGAGTCGGTGATCGCGCAAGCTGAAGTTTTGCCCGTTGACGTGCTTTTGCTTTCGGCCCTCTTCTCCGCGCTGGTGGGGCGCTTGACGGTTGGCCGGCTCTATCGTAAACAAGGGTGGCGCGTGATTGCCTTTTTTGCTCTGATGGGGGCGGCTATTCCTGTACTTGGCGTGGTGGTTAGTTTTGCGGTGGCGTTGATGCTAAGAAGGAGCAAAACCAAACTGGTACGGGGAGGGACACACAATATCGATCTGGATGAGTTGATTTTAAGCTTTCCCGTTGCCCGTCGGACTTTTGGGGAGGGAGCTTTGAGTATTTTGCTGAATAAACAGTATATGCCCGCCAATGTCAAAATTCATGCGCTTTCTGCCCTGGAGTCACAGATCAACCGCACCCATTTGGCGATTATCAAACAGGCTTTAAGCGACAAAGAGGATGAGGTACGCCTCTTTTCGTTCTCTATTATCGATAAGATGGAAAAGCGTATCAACAGCCAAATTCACCGCTACCGTCAGATTTTTGAAAAGGGAAAACACAAACGCGAAAAGATGGCCGCGGCCAAGGAGTTGGCCCGTCTTTATTGGGATCTTGTCTATTTTGAGTTGGCCGATGAGACGCTCCAGCACTTTCTGATTGAAGAGACGTTGCGTTTTATTCAGTATGTGTTAAAAAACGATTACGACAATATTGCCATGCATATGTTGCTGGGCAGGGTCTATCTTCACAAGAAGATGGATGAGTCGGCACAAAGGGAGTTTGCTTATGTGCTTGAGAGTGATCCCGCTCAGTACGGCGTGGTGGCCCCTTATTTGGCGGAGATCTTTTTTCGACAAGGAAACTACCGTACCGTTCGATCGCTTATGATCCATGACGATAATGAACTGCACTACAGCATTCAACTCTATCCGGTTGTCTTGTTGTGGAAAGGGGAGTAGGGTATGTCCAAACATTTACCTAAAGCCGATGAAGTGGATGTGATGATTTTGGCCGAGGGGACATACCCGTATGTCAAAGGGGGGGTCTCTTCATGGATTCATCAGCTTATTACCGGACTGCCCCATAAACGTTTTGGGATCTGTTTTATCGGCTCCAGAAAAGAGGATTACGGCGATATACAATATGATCTGCCTTCAAACCTGGTCCATCTGGAAGTGCACTATCTTTTTATGAGCTCGGAAGATCCCGCGCCCAAAAAACTTTCGGTTTCTTCTTCGGCGATGCAGGCGTTGGAAGCTTTGCACGACGAGTTTCGTACCAATCGTGACGAGTTGCCCGCATTGATGCATTCGGTGGATTTTTTTCAAAAGTCTCTGACCTTTGATCACTTTTTGCATGCCAAAGAGATATGGCAGTTTGTACGGCGTCGTTATTATGAAAAAGCTTCCGAAATGCCCTTTATTGAGTATTTTTGGAGTGTACGCAATATGCATCGACCCATTTGGGTGATAGCCGATATTGTGGCCGGTTTTCCCAAGGTGGGTCTTTTTCATGCCCCCTCAACCGGATACGCGGGGATGATCGGTACGTTGGGCAGTTATCAAAACGGCGCGCCCTTTTTGTTGACAGAACACGGTATCTATACAAGAGAGCGCAAGATTGATCTGTTAACGGCGGAGTGGATCAGCTACCATAAACTCTCTTTGCTGGCCCAGGCTGAGGAGATGAACTATATTAAAGAGCTTTGGATCCGATTTTTTGAGCGCATCGCCCGTATGGCTTATCGACGGGCCAGTGAAATCTTTTCACTCTATCGCGGGGCCAAGAATGTGCAGATCACCTTTGGCGCGCCGGAAGAGAAAACCCGGGTTATTCCCAACGGTGTCGATGTCGAAGGGCTTGGCGCGCTGGTTGACAAGCGTCAGGCAACGGTACCCAAAGTGGTCACACTGATTGGACGGGTGGTTTCGATAAAGGATATTAAAACTTTTATCCGGGCCATGCGTATCGCCGCCGATGAACTGCCCGATATTGAGGGGTGGATTGTAGGACCGGATGATGAAGACCCCGAATACGCCGCCGAATGTCGCCAAATGGTCGAGGCGTTGAAACTGGAGGGGTGCGTGAAGTTTTTGGGGTTTCAAAAAATTCACGATATTTTGCCCAAAACCGGGTTATTGACGCTTACATCCATCAGCGAGGGGATGCCGCTAGTGATTTTGGAGGGGTTTGCCGCCGGTGTACCCTGCGTGGCCACGGATGTGGGCAGTTGCCGAGACCTGATTTACGGCGGGATCGATGAGGAGGATGAGGCCATCGGCGCCGCCGGTGCCGTTACAGGCATTGCCAATCCGTCGGATCTGGCGAGTGAGTATGTTCGGTTTTTAACGGACCATAAAAGATGGAAAGAGGCGCAACGCTGTGGTTTGAAAAGGGTGAGGCGCTACTATCGGCAAGACCAGTTTTTAGAGCACTATGATACCATCTATGACCGCTATTTGAAAAAGGAGAGCCATGGCGGGCATCGGCTTTGAGCTAAGGAAGGTTCTAAAAAAAGGGAGTCTGCTCTCTTTAGGCAAAATGTACGCCTACGCGGGTTTGCTTAGCTCCGGCCCGTGGGTGATCTCTATTTTGGCCATCGTGGCGGTGGGCTTTATCAATGTGGCCACTTTTAAAAGCGCGACACACACGGTGCAGTTTCAGGTTGTCATCACCTATGCCATCGCGCTGGCTTCAAGTTTGATTATTACCGGATTTGTACAACTTCCCTATACACGCTATATCGCCGACTTAATTTATGCGGGTAAGCGTGAGGAGGTTTTACCCAGCTATTTTGGCCTTCTGTTCGTGACCTGGTTAACAGGGCTTCCCTTTATTTGGCTGGCGCTGTATTGGGTCTTCCCCCATATGGATTCGCTCTTTTATCTGGAGGCGGCAACCGTTTTTTTGGTGCTTTGCGGGGTGTGGCTTTCCAATGTGATAGCCACCAGTTTGAAGTTTTTTAAAGGGGTGGTGGCCGCCTATTTTGTCAGCTACGGGCTTATTACTTTGGCGGCGTGGTTGTTTCCGGGGGATTTACATACATTACTGCTCATATTTATTGCCGGTAATGTATTGTTACTGCTTTTATTAATGATCTATATCATACGCGAGTATGGTGCGCCGAGGTTTATGCACTTTGGCTTTTTTAACAGAAAGAAGTTTTACTGGCGTATCGGTATCGCCGGCCTTTTTTACAACCTGGGTGCCTGGAGCGATAAGTTTGTCTTTTGGGCCCACCCGCTAACAGGCAATCCCGTGATCGGCAAAATTCACGCCTCGGTGGTGTACGATCTGCCCATTTTTATCGCCTACCTCTCTATTTTGCCCGGTATGGCGATCTTCTTTTACCGACTGGAAGCCGATTTTGCCGAAAAGTATGAGCGCTACTTCAACGCGGTGGTTAAAGACGGTACACTGGGACTGATTGAGCACTATCGCAATGAGATGGTAGAGACGGTACGTCACGCCATTCGCGAGATTATTGTCTATCAGGGCATTGTGGATATACTGATTTTTCTGGCCGCGCCGACCCTTTTTGCCGTTTTGAAAATTCCTGTGCTCTACTTGAACCTTTTTTATGTTTTGACGGTGGGGGCGTTACTGCAACTTGGGTTTATGTCGGTTTTGGCTATTTTGTTCTATCTGGATAGGAGAACGGAGGCCATGTGGTTAAGCATTGCCTTTTTTGTGCTCAATACCTTTTTAAGTCTGGCTACGATCTATATGGGGCCGACTTGGTATGGGTACGGTTATGCCGTCTCTTTGTTAATTGTATTTGCTATCAGCCTTAAAGTCATTGATAACGTGATGGAGAATTTGGATTATGAAACCTTTATGCTTCGGTATTAAACGTATCGTTTTGCTTGTTGTTTGGCTTCCGGTACTGCTTTTTGCCTCACCTCAAAGTGCCGTGGTCTACTACGGAGACGACATCTCCTGGCCGATGGTCGGGGTGCATGACTATATTATTCTTGAACCTTCGCATGTGCACACCGACACCCACGGCTTTAAGATCTATCGCGATAAAGTTTACGCTTATGTCAGTGTAGGGGAAGCAAGAAAGAGACGCCCCTGGTTTCAAAAGCTCAAGAAAGAGTGGATTTTGGGCGAAAACAAGGCGTGGGGCAGTCATATTATGGATGTCTCAAACGAGGCTTATCGTCGTTTTTTGATGCGGGAGGTCTTTGCGCCGCTTTATCGACAAGGTTTCCGGAACTTTTTCCTAGATACCTTAGATAGCTATCGGTTGGTGAGCAAGCCGGATGCGTACAAACGCTATGAAGAGGGTATCGTGGCGCTGGTGAAGGCGATTAAGCAAAGTTATCCTAAAGCGGGGATCATTTTAAACAGGGGGTTTGAGCTTTTAAATCAGCTTCACGACCAGGTTGACGCCGTACTCTTTGAGTCTTACTATCGGGGGCTTGGCGGAAAGGATTTGGCGTATGTCAAAAAGAGTGATCAAGACCGTGCGTGGCTAGATAAACAGATTGCCAAAGCAAAGCGTTTCAAGATACCGGTTATATCTTTGGAGTATCTAAAAGATCCCTTCTCAAAAGAGGCGGAGCGTATTCGTCAAAAGCTCTTGGATAAAGGATTAATCCCTTATATCTCTGACAAAACGTTACAGCGATACGGTCAAAGTGCCTATCGTGTTCAAAAAAGAGAGATTTTGATTCTTTACAACGGGGAAGGGTTTGAGCATAGCAACGGTGAAGATTCCAGCGCCCACCTGATTACCTCTTTACCGATAGAGTATTTGGGGTATGTCCCGGTATTAAGAGATATTCGACGCGGTTTGCCCAAAGGACACCCGGAAGATCGTTTTGCGGGGGTGGTGATCCAGGTAAACCGCGAGAGCGAGCACGGCAATGGCGTGGCCGAGTGGGTTATGCGTATGCATGAGCGGCATCTGTCGGTCGCTATCACCTTTTTATGGCCCTCACTGGAAAGCGGTTTTTTTGAGAAGTTGGGTCTAAAGGTCTATCGTAACCGCGCCAAGATGAAAGTGGGGGCCAAATATACGGTTGAGGTAAACAAGTATCACCATTTTGAGATGAAACCGGTGGTACAGTATCATGATACCTATTTGACGCCTGAAGACGCCAACGCGACGTTTCGTTACAAAGACGCCGACGGGCATGAGAATACGCTGGCCGCCATTACCCCGTGGGGAGGCTATTGCGTGGATGAGAGTTTTACGGTAGAGTTGGGAAAAGATACCCTCTGGATCGTTGATCCGTTCCGTTTCTTTAAAGAGGCGTTGCGCCTAAAACCGATTCCCGTTCCCGACCCCACAACCGAAAACGGCCGCAGGGTTTTGTTTACCCATATCGACGGTGACGGTATTATGAACAGGGCGGAGTGGAACCAGGCCTATTCGGGGGAGGTGATTTATGAGAAGATCCTAAAACACTATCATATCCCCCATTCGGTTTCGGTGATCGGCGCGGAGATCATGCCCAACGGTCTTTATCCGGAAGAGTCGCCGCAACTTATGGCATTGGCTAGAAAGATATTCTCGCTTCCGAATGTTGAGCCCGCGACCCATATGTTTAGCCACCCTTTTGTCTGGTACAAGATCAAGCCGGACGGTTCGCTGGATTCCAAATATCGCTTGGATGTGCCTGGGTATCGTTTTTCGTTGGATAGCGATATCAAAGGCTCTCTTGACTTTATTACCCAAAAGCTCCTGCCCAAAGGCAAAGCGCCGGCCAGACTGATTTTTTGGTCGGGTGATTGTATGCCGACTATTAAGGTGCTCCACTATGTTTACAGCCATGACTATCTGGCTATCAACGGCGGAGATACCTATATTACCCGCGACCATCCCTGGATGAGTTACATAGCCCCGCTGGGCATTAAAAAGGGAGCTTACTGGCAAGTCTATACCGGCCAGCAAAATGAAAATGTCTATACCAACGAGTTTCACGGCCCGTTTTGGGGCTTTAAGAAAGTGATTCAGACATTTGAGATGACCGACAAACCCCGACGTTTCAAACCGGTCAATATCTATTACCACTTCTACTCCGGCTCCAAACGGGCCACGCTCAAAGCGTTACAGTATGTTTTTGATTGGGCCATGAAGCATCCGCTTATACCGATGTATGCTTCCGATTACATAAAAAAAGTGCTTGGCTTTTATGACGCTTCTTTGGCGTTGGGGCCCAAGGGCGAGTGGATAATCGCGGGGGTCAAAGATGTTCGCAGTGTGCGACTGCAAACCAAAGAGCCCAAAGGGATTCGGGGTGACGGCTATGTGGGCAGATCGCGCACCAAAACAGCGCTCTATCTGCATTTTGACGGTCGCAATCGGATACGTTTTGCGTCAACCGACCAAAAAGAGCCTTGGGGCTTGGGTGAGTCAAACGCGCGGGTGGTCTCTTTTGTCAAAGAGGAGAAGGGCGCGCGATTGCAATTAAGAGGGTATGTTCCGCTAACGGCGCTCTTTGATATGCAAGAGGGTTGTCGGGTTACGGCGCGTCCCAAACCGGATAAGAAGAGCGTGCGAAACGGGCACGTAAGATTTGTGTATAAAAAAGCCAAAGAGGCGTGGTTCAATGTATCCTGTCAATAAGCCAAAACGCGTCATCTCAACCAAAGAGATACTCTTTTTGGTAGCCTTTTTTGGTACGATTTTGGGGCTTTTGCACTCAAAAGATCTCTTCCAGCGGCTGTTGTTGAGTGAACAGAGCAATTATGACTTGACCGAAGCCTACCTTAGGAATCTTGTACGCCTAAAACCTGATGATACCAAAACGCTTTATGAGTTTGCCAAAGTATTGATCCACCAGGGTAAATATGATTTGGCCAAGACGATGCTGTCGGCTCTGGAGAGCTCCAAAAAGGGCGATATCCGTCAAAAAGCCGTCTATCTGCGTTATAAGCTTTTAAAACAGGAGTTGGGAGTCACAAAAAGTCCTCGGCAAAAGCGTGATATTTTAAACGCATTGCATCAAGTGTTACTTCGTATTGCCCAAAAAGAGCACTCGCCCCAAGCGCTTCAAAAATGGCTCAAAGAGAGTAAAGAGTTGGGGGATGAGAAGATCGCCTTTTTGCTCTTAAAACGTATTGCCAAATCTAGAGACGGCGATATTGGTATAATTGAAAAAACTTATTATGAGGCGCTCAATAGGCATGATCTCAAAACCGCGCAATGGGCCATGCAACAGCTCTATCGCCAGCGCAAAAAATGGTTGGGTGATTATGCCAAAGATCCAAAAGGGTTTAGATCCAAAACAAGGATATTGGTCGCGGAGTTGCTCAAAGCGCGTCAAAACGCCAAAGCGGCCGGATTGATGGTGGAACTTTACGGCCAAAGCAAAGCGCGTCAAGATCTGTTTGACGCCTTGGATTACCTGATGTGGGGCGGACACTATAAAGAGGCGGTTACATTGGCCAAGCGTTTTGAGAAGATTTTGACACGTGATAAAACGGGGGCCAAAAAGATCATTGAACTCTATCTTGCCGCGGGACGTACCGACGATGCGCGGCGACTGTCGTTACAACTGCTTAAAAGGGTGTATCGGTGAGAGGACTGGTTGTTGTTCTTATTTTGACGGTTTTGGGTTGGGCAAGTTCGCGTTACTCGGTGCAGGTTGCCAGTTGGCCGGTCTCTAAAGGCATATCGGCCAAAGCGTTGGTCTCTTCGTCTTGTTACGTGGTCGAAAGAGAAGGGTTTTATACCATGCGTTGCGGTTGTGAGGGCCCTTTTAACGAGGCGTTAAAAAGATTGCTTCCACGTTATAAGAAGCGATTTGAGGGCGCCTTTTTGGCCAATTGCGACGTGCATGCGTATGAAAATCGTCACCATGCCTTTAAAAAAGAGAAACCGCAGGCTGTTGAGAGCAAGAGAAAATATGCCATCCAAATTCTTAGTTTCCCGCTTGGAAAAGGGTCGTTACTGGGGAGATTACAACCTAAAAAAGGGTGTTACAGGGTTGTTCGAGAGAGCTTTGAAGCGATACGATGCGGCTGTTTTGACCAATACAAAGAGGCCAAACAGGCGTACGGTACGGCTTTTATTACCTTTTGTGATGAAAAAGCTTTTGCCCAAAGCGTTCAAAGCCAGGATGATCACGTAACGTCCGTCACTTTGGATGCAGAAGCACCCAAACCGGTTTCGCAAGAGGCCGTCACGCCATCTATGCCCAAAAAACAAAAAACACCTTCTCAAACGGTGAAAAAAGATCTTTTGGACAACGATCTTCTTGATCGTTTGTATGAGAGTTTTATCTATACGGGTGACGCTTTGCACGCTTTGCAGACGGCGGAGCTTGCGTTGCGTCAGGGAAAAGGCCGGCGCAAATGGCTCAAACGCGCCATGGAGACGGCTGAAATGGTCGGTGATGAGCAAAAGGTGCTCCATTATACTCAAGCCTATTTTCACTCTTCTCATGATAAGTCGGTATTGAATCGGCTGATTGACCATGCCATGGGCAATTACCACTATGAACAAGCCCTTTACCTGCTTTCTGAACGCTATCGTCTGGGAGGAGACGAGAAAGATATCCCGGCGATCGTGTCACTCTATGAGAAGGTGGGTGAGCCGGAAAAGGCGCGCGATCTGTTGTATAAAGCCTGGAAACGAAATCCTCAACGTCGAAAGTGGCTGGAAGACGCTTTACAGATCTCTTTGGATATGGGTGATATTGACGGAGCAAAACCTTTGGTGAGGATTTTGCAAAAACAGGGCATTCGCAATATCAAAGAGGCGGAGCAGGTGGCGTACTTCTATTTTCTTAACCGAAAACCGCAAAAGGCTTTTTCGATTTTGACGCGTCATAATTTGCAACCGCCGGTCATAGAGCGGGGAGGAGCCGACTATTACCGTAAAATTAGCGGTTTGGGCTGGATGTTGGGCTATTATAAAAAAGCCGCGGACGCTTCGTATCGGCTCATTAAGGCCGGGTTGGCAGATAAGAATGATTACTTCCGTGTCATAGCGGTTTATCAAAACAGTGACAAAGAGAAAGCCTTTGAAACGGCGTTGGACGGTTTGCGAAAATGGCATGAAAAGAGCTATTTTTATACCGCCGCGGCGTTGGCGATGGATATGCAAGACGACCAAAGGATGCGGCTGGTTTTTGAGGCGTTGAATGAACCGTTAAAAAAGATTTTAAAAGATGAGGCCGATTACCATATTTTGCTGGGCGGTTACCTTATGCGTACCGGCAGGCAAAATGAGGCGCTAAAAGAGTTGCAGACAGCTTATACGCTGGCCCCTGAAAGTACGCAGGTTATGACGGCGTTGATGTGGTTTTACCTGGATAACAAAATGGATGATCCTTTGCGCCGTCTACTGCAAAAAATCGAGGCCGACGGGGCCGATCCGGCGCTCTATCCGGTGCTTATTGCCGCCCATATGCGCCTTCAACAAAGCGACAGGGCCCGTTTTTATATGCACCGTCTCTACAAAGACAAAACGCTTAACGGCGATGAGCGGGCCAATTTGGCCTATCTTTACCAGGCGCAGATGCGCATGGCGCTTTTTAAAAAAGAGATGGGACGCCTCTTTGAGACGCTCAGCCGGGAGGCCAAAAAGAACCCGAAACTTTTGGAAAACGGGGAGTTTTGGGACGCCTACTTACGTTCCGCGATGGAGTTTGTGGGGGCGCGCCGTTACCGTGCTCTGCTCAAAAAGGCCAAGCCTTATCTCAAGCCTGACCGCTATAAAGAGATTGTGCTTTTGTGGGATTTGCGTAGGGCCGAGTATGAGAGGGCCAGAGAGGAGTATAGGGCATGGGAAAAGATAGAGCCCTGGATCGCTCTTTCTTTGGCCATGCATTTTGGCGACCAGGATGCCGTAGAGCGGCTTTTGTACCGCTATGACGCCGTTCTTCCCATTCGTGACAGGGTGGAAGCGGCCCGTATGACAGGACAGATCGCCATGGCGCAAACCCTGGCCTTTGAGGGGCTGGAAGCCAACGAGCGCGACTACCTGCTCTATTATCAACGGGAGCAGTTGCTCAAAAGCGAAAGCGACGGGTTGAGCGTGGGGGCGAGCCTGAGCAGTCGTGACAGCCTGGCCAGGCGCAAGGTGGAGATTACAAACCGCAACGCTTTGCCGGGCGGTTTTTGGCTGAGTGAACGGCTCTGGTATGCCCAAAATGACAAACCGGGCAAATACATACGCCACATGCCCGACTCCCAATGGGGCGCGGACGCAACGATAACCGCCCGGTATGACCGTGGCAAGGTCAGCGCGACGGCCGGCGCACGCGACGGCATGGCAAGTTATGCGACGGCGGGCGTGGAAGGGGAGTGGCAGGTGAGTGACCGCTGGCGTTTGGGCGGCGGCTACCATTTTCGTGAAGATACGGAAGATACCACCTGGCTGATGTTGGGCGGTTACGCGAACCGCGCCGAAATACGCGCCGATTACAAGTGGCTTAACTCCACCTCCGTCGGCTTGCGCATCCAGCGTCTTGACTACAAGGGACAAGACGGCGAAGATGCCGGCAAAGGGTGGAAGTACGGCGCGTCACTCTTTCGCGTTTGGCGCACCGGTTACCCTGATATACAGTTTTCGCTTTACGCCGAAAAAGGCGACTTTGAGCAAAACGGTGTCGCCGAAGGGGTTTTGCGCTCTTTAATGGTCTTGCCCGCATCGGCGGCGCCGTCTGATTATTCCATTGTCGGGGGCGGCGTTTATGTGGGTTATTTGAACCGTAACGACTATGTGCGAAGCTGGCGTCCTTTCGCGGGCGTGATGCCCTATTACGATTATGAGTCCCAAACCGGCTCGGCCGGCGCGGAGATCGGCGTGGGGGGCTCGCTTTTGCAACAGGATCATCTCAATATCAGCCTGCGCTATACCCCGGCGCTCTACCGGGGACAGGAGGATATTGTCACACTCTATATGCTTTACAGGTTGATGTATTAAAAGGAGCCCCGATGCAACCCTCTGACT
>JAMOMS010000079.1 GCA_027067015.1 Campylobacterales bacterium
CCCTTGTAATCGTAGAGTTTGCGAATTTGCAAAGTATAAGCGTGCCCTTTTTTGAGCCTTTTGATATCTTTATAGACCAGTATCCCCCGTCCCTTCGGCTCTTTGATGATGGCGACCCGTCCCTTTTTGTAGATGACGACCGCTTTGGGGATGGTAATATTCACCCAGCCGACGGGTCGGGTGTAAAGATCGGCGATGTGCAGGGTTTGAAGCGACGTGGGTTTTGGCGCCGAAAGAGGCGCGTGGCTCTCTTTTTGTTTGGGGCGGTAGGGGGCGGTTGTAAAAAGGGCGTAGATGGGCAGGTGGTCGGAGTAGCCTTTGCCCAGGTGTTTGCCCCGCCGGTGTTTGGCCCTTTGCCAGCGGAAAATGGCCCCTTTGGGAGTAAAGAGGTAGCGGGGTTTGAAAACCTTGAAACTTTTGTCTTTGTAGTTGATGCCCTGTTTGTCAAACAAAGAGGCGGGCAGGAGGATATGGTCAAGCGCCGTTTTGTGGCCGTAGAAGTTGTGGCTCCATCTGCGCTGGGGCGGCAGGTCGAACCAAAGATCGTAATGCTCGGGGGGATGAATGGTGCGTTTGGTGACCGGCTGATTATCGACGACGGTTTGGAGGATGTGGTTGATGCCCGTAAGACCGTCGGTATCATTGAGCCGCACGGAGTCGGGCAGGGTGCGCCACTCCTGCCAGTCGCTGTTGAAATCTCCCAATACGATGTAATCGGTTTTTTTCGCAAGCGCGCGCAAACGCCGCATAAGGGCTTTGGCGCTGACAATGCGCCTGCTTTCGGGCCCGCTTCGGGATTTCCAGTGGTTGACAAAAACCGTAAGCGGCCGGCCCTTTACATTTAGGGTGGCTTCTAATATGTTGCGGGTTTTGAGGGTGCCGTCGGGGTCGATTTCACGGCGTTTTAGAACGGGAAAACGCGAAAGAAGGGCGGTTTTGACGGGGGTGGGCTTGGTGTCGGCGATGAGCCGGTAGGGCATGGGGTGGCCGCAGGTTTTGACCCCGTTTTGCAAGGCTTTGAGGGCCCGGTCGCTCTCAATCTCCTGCAAGCCGATAATATCGGGCTTAAGATCGCAGATGACCTGGGCGATGTTGCGGATTTTGGCCCGGAAGGTCTGCTTGTTCCAGCCGTAGCCGGTGTTGGGGATATATTCGGTGTATTCAGTGCCATCTTTGCGAAGATCAAAAAGGTTTTCGACGTTGTAGGTGGCGATTTTGAGCGTTTGGGCTCCCAGCAGGGCCGGAAGCAATAAAGCCCACCCCCTTTTCACGCTTACGCCTTGTAGGCTTTTAGCAGACGCAGGTGGCCGCCGAAATAGAAGGAGGCCTCAAAACGCGCAAATCCGTAGGGGCGTAACATCGCCTCGGTGTCACGGTTGATGAAATCTTCGGCCAACGGGCACTCGGCTTTGCGGATGCCAAAACGCACATACCAGGGGGCCTGGTCTACGTCAAAGTTGGCGTAATCAAGAATGGCGAAGCGGCCGCCCGGTTTGAGGGCCTTGTGGGCGTTTTGGATGATGGCTTCGCGTTTGGCTTGCACAAACCCGTGCAGGACAAAAGAGATAAAAACCACGTCAAAACTCCCCTCAAAAGGGAGCGGTTCGTCAATGCGCCGATCCAGCAAAGAGATATTCTCATGCCCCGCTGTCTTGCGGGCAAACTGCGCTTTCATCTCCTCCCCGATCTCCAACCCCGTAATGTGGCCGCACTCGCCCACATAGGGCGCCATCAACAGGGCGTTGCGCCCGGTGCCCGCGCCAAAATCCAGCACCTTTTCGCCCGGTTTGAGGTGCAAATCGGCAATCGCCTGGCGGATAAACGACGGGTAGCGTCCCAGGGTGACAATATTCATCAGCAGGTCGTAGTAACGGGCCTCAAGGCCGGTGACCTCGACCTTGGAATCTTCTTGTTTATATTCTTTCATATGAAGCTTTTACAGGGGATTTTTGAAGCTTGGAGCGGCAAAGGCCGCCCCGGCTTATTTTTGAATGTCAACCACAATGGCGCCGCGCAGGTCGCCCATTTTGTAGCCGCGGGCCTTGTCGGTGGGGTAGTGCTTGTCAATCACCGCCTTGAGCTTGGGGGCGATGTTGGGGCCGTGGCACTTGAGGCAGACTTGCTTTTTAATCACAAGCGGCTTGTAGTAGCGGTAGCCCGACGCGGTCTTTTGTACCAGGTGTTTGGGCAGTTTGACACCGTTGTAATTAAGGGTTTCCAAAGCTTTGAGAATGGCTTTCTCCTCCCCTTTTGCCTCGTTGGCCGGGTTGCGGGGTTTGAGGGTGATGCGCTTGATGGTTACCTTTTTACCCAGCTCACGGTCTACCTTGGCCGTCAGGTCGGCGGCGTTGGCGGCACAGAAGGCCAGGGCGTCGGCGGGGCCGCCCGCTTTCATGTGCTTTTTGAGGTTGCCGCCCAGGGTTTTAAGCAGTTTTTTGCTGGCTTTGTTTCCAATTTTTACCGCCTTTTTATAGGCTTTGTCGCCCTTTTGGCCCTTGTGGTGTCCCTGCCCCTGTCCGGCCAGCAGAAGCGTGGCGCTTAAGAGGCTGACGGTAACGATTTTGAGTTGTTTCATGGTTGTATCCTTTTGGGGTTTTTGGTTTTGATTATACGGGTTTGGCTTATGTCGTATATAAATTCTATTGATTAACTTTTGCCCTTAAACTCCCCGTCGCATTGACCGCAAAACCTCTCGATGATCCACCCCTGTGCCCAGGCGGCCAGCAGAATGTAGAGGGTAAGAATGGCGGTAAAGGAGACGCCGAAGTAGTCTACCATAATAGGAAGCATGGGAATCTTGATGGAACGGGCGTAAAAGAATGCGGCCATCAGGCCGTAGCGTACGCCGTGGGCGCGGATCTCTTCAAACATGGGGTACCAGGCGTACATGGGCCCGTGGCTGAGCACCCCGGCCCCCAGCGCCAGCGCCCACCCCTTTGCCCCGGACTCCTCCCCCAGGTGGCGGGCGAAGGTTTTGGCGTCGAAACGGTAGTCGATGAGGGCGGTTATAAGGATAATAAGGGGAAAGATGAGCAACAGCTCGCCAAAGATTTTGGCCCCGGCCATGAAAGCGTGGGCCGTTTTGTCCGGCTCTATCCAGGCGCCCAAAAGATAAGCGCTTGTGACAAAACCGAGAAGTTTGAGGCCTCTAAACCTGATGCTCACGACAAAAGCTCCAGCGTCGCCACCGTGGCCACGGCGGTGAGGATGGTAAAGAGCAGGGCCAGCAGGTTGCGCCAGACGGTAAAGCGCAGTCCCAACACTTCAGCCTCCAGCGGTAACTGCACCAGCCCCAGGGTTACCCACGCCAGCACAAAAGCGGTGACGGCGTAGAGCGAGATACCCTGTTCCAGCAGTTCGCCGC
>JAMOMS010000080.1 GCA_027067015.1 Campylobacterales bacterium
AGCCCGTTTGGGCGAGAAGCCGCCGCCTAAAGCGTGCCTCCCTCCTGCACCGTGGTCTAGTATGGACCGCACTCACGCGTGAACGCCCGCCCGGTCTCTTCCAAACCGCTTATAAGCTACAACGCCTTATAATATCTATCAGAAAATTTTCAAGTAAAGGTATGTGACGATGAAAGTGATGGTTGTCGGAAGCGGGGGACGAGAGTATGCCATCGGTTTGGCTCTGCATAAGGATCCGGCGGTTGAGAAGCTCTATTTCGCGCCTGGTAACGGCGCCACGCCGCAGTTGGGTGAAAACGTGGAGATTTCCGACTTCGAGGCGCTGGCCGATTTTGTGCAAAGAGAGGGGATCGACCTGACCGTGGTGGGTCCCGAAGCGCCGCTGGTGGCGGGGATTGTCGATATTTTCAAAGCCCGCGGACTAACCATTTTCGGCCCCTCCGCCAAGGCGGCGCAGTTGGAGGGGAGCAAGATTTTCATGAAAAACTTTCTGGCCCGCCACCAAATTCCCACGGCCCGCTACATCGAGACCGACAGCCTTGATGAGGCCTATAAATTTATTGACACCCTGCCCGAGCCGGTGGTGGTCAAAGCCGACGGGCTTTGCGCGGGCAAAGGGGTTATCATTGCCAAAACCCGTGACGAGGCCAAAAAGGCCGCCGGCGAGATGCTCAGCGGCAAGGCTTTCGGCGAGGCGGGTACGAAGATCGTGGTAGAGGAGTACCTGGACGGCTATGAGCTTTCGGTGTTTGCCGTCTGTGACGGGAAAGATTATGTGATTTTGCCCGCGGCGCAGGATCACAAACGCCTACTGGATAACGACGAAGGCCCCAATACCGGCGGCATGGGGGCGTACGCACCCACCCCGCTGATTGACAAAGCGCTTTACGACAAGATTGAAGAGCGGATTGTCAAGCCCACGATGGCGGGGATGGCCGAAGAGGGGATGCCCTTTGAGGGGGTGCTTTTTGTGGGGTTGATGATTGTGAACGGCGAGCCCTACACGCTGGAGTTTAATGTCCGTTTCGGCGATCCGGAGTGCGAGGTGCTGATGCCTCTGCTTGAGACGCCCGCCAGCGAGCTCTTCATGAAAGCGGCCACCGGTCGGCTGAAGGAGCTGGAGGTGCGCTTTAGTGACCAATATGCCGTGGGCGTGGTGATGGCCAGCCGTGATTATCCCTACAAAAGCAGTGAACCGGCCGAGATCGTGGTGGATGAGATTGTCCACACCGAGCTGAAAGAGAAGGCGCATATCGCCTATGCCGGCGTGAGCCTGATGGATGGCAAGCTGATGGCCACCGGCGGCCGGGTGTTGGTGTGCGTAGGCCTGGGCGGCTCAATCAAAGAGGCCAGGGACAACGCCTATATGCTCTGCGGACAGGTGCACTTTGCCGGCAAGCAGTGCCGAACCGACATCGCCTGGCAGGCCCTGCGGGAGGAAAGGTGAGTTTTGCGTCTGCCTGAGTCCCGAGAGTCGACACCCTACGCTCCTTTGGGGCGGCGGATGTTGGCGTACGCGCTGGACGATCTGCTCATCTCTTTTGTCTTTGTCGCGGCGTTGTGGGAAGAGCTGGGAAAGATGGGCTCGCCCGAAGCGGTGGCGGCCATGCTCAACGCCGTTTGGCTCTATATGGTGATGGTCAAAATCGCCTACCATACCCTTTTTGTATGGCAA
Source organism: Campylobacterales bacterium (assembly GCA_027067015.1). Lineage (GTDB taxonomy): Bacteria > Campylobacterota > Campylobacteria > Campylobacterales > Hydrogenimonadaceae > Hydrogenimonas. The sequence goes on from JAMOMS010000080.1 coordinate 1,676, forward strand.
TATGGGGCATCTTTGGGTAAAATAGCGATGGGTATGCGAGTCGCCCGCGCCTCCGATAACGGCGCGGTGGGCTTTGGCTCTGCGTTTAACCGGGCGATCTTTCGGGTTATCAGCGAAATGGTTATGTACCTGGGGTTTGTGATCGCGTTTTTCGATCCAAAGCGTCAAACCCTGCACGACAAAACTTCATCAACGGTAGTGATTAATGCGTAAAATAGTGATTCTTTTTTTCTCGGCTCTCTTTCTTTGGGGCGTGACCGTGCCGGTTACGCAGGTGCAGATGCTCGCGAGCCACGTGGAGCGTGACGGCGATGTGATCAAAGCCGACGGTGACGTGGTTTTTTACTACCAAGATAAGATATTACAGGCCGACCGGGCGATTTACGACACCAAAAACGCCATTGTCAAGCTCTACGGTCACGTGACCCTACTCAAAGGCCTTGAGTATGTGATGCTCAGCGACTATGTCTTTTTGGACCTGAAAAAAGAGCAGGATCTGGCCACCCGCTTCTTCATGGCCGACCTTCAAAGTGAGCTTTGGTTGCGGGGTGGAAGTAGCGAGAAAATCAAAGATGTGATGAAACTGCAAAAGGCCCTTCTTTCAAGCTGTAGCGTCACCTGCCCGGATTGGCACATTGCTTTTAGTTCCGCCAAATACAACGAGAAGACCCAGTGGCTTGATATCTGGAATCCCCGTTTTTACGCGGGCAAGGTGCCGGTTTTCTACCTTCCTTATATCGGTACGTCGCTTAACCGCGAGCGGCGGAGCGGACTGTTGCGTCCCAGTATCGGTTATTCGGGCAAAGACGGCTTTGCCTATGCCCAGTCGCTCTATATCGCCGTCGATCCGCAGTGGGATTTGGAGTTTACGCCCCAGTTTCGGGCCAAGCGGGGCGCGGGGATGTACGCGACGTTCCGTTTTGTCGATACCGACCACTCCTACGGCTATGTACGGGGCGGCTATTTTAAAACCAAACAGAGCTATATGGATGAGTACGATCTAAAAAACGAGTCTCAGTACGGTTTGCAGTTGCATTATGAGAACAAAGCGCCCTTTTTCGGCCACAGCGACAGGTATGACGACGGTTTTTATGCCGATGTGACCTACCTGAACGATCCCGATTACCTGAATTTGCAATCGGTTCTCTCCTCGTCCTACTATCACAGTTCCCAGGTAATGTCCAGGTTGAATTACTTTATCAACAGTGAAAACAACTATGCCGGTCTTTACGGACGCTATTATATAGATACCCGTTATGACCGGGACGGTCAAAAAGATGTTTTCCAAAGCGCCCCGATGGTACAACTGCACCATTATCAATCGACATTGCTCAACCTGGGGTTTGCCCAATACGCGTTTGATTACCGCTATAACCACTACTTTACCGAATCGGGTAAACATATCCACTTCCATGAAGCCTCTTTGCCGGTTTCGGCCTACGGCAGTTTTTTGAATGACTTTCTTAAAGTGGCCGCGGTAGAGAACCTCTATTACGCCTATTCGGGTTATACCAATATGGAAGATAGTCTGACGGAGCAGGAGATCTATGATGATCACTACACGACGCTAAGGGACTACCAGACGCTCAGTCTCTATACCGATCTGGCCAAGCCCTACGGGGACCATTT
>JAMOMS010000081.1 GCA_027067015.1 Campylobacterales bacterium
ACCCGATACCCTATAATCTAATGCCATAGATTATGGGGGGCCGATGAACCTGTCAAGAAAGTTTCTTCTTCTATATCTTCTACTGCTGATTGTCGGGGCGGTAATCGCCGGGACGGCGCAGTGGTACAACTACCTCAATACCCGTCGTGACATAGTGCGAAGCCTGGCCGAGAGAGAGGCGATGCGTACCTTGCTTTTTTTGCGTCAGGAGGCACTCTCCCTTACCGCGTGGGCCCCGCGGGACGGTCGCCTGGAAGAGCTTGAGAAGATTGGTGATAGCGTAAACACGGTGGCGTTGTTGGATCGCAACGGGCGGGTGATTCAAGCGGTGCGCAAAGAGGCCGGCAGGGTGGGGCGTTACTCACTCGGGCCTCTTGAAAAAGAGATGCTAAAGGCACTGCGCCGTCGCAAAAGAGAGACCCTTTACGCGCTGGACGGGGAGGATGTGCGCATTGGGGTGTTAAAAGCAGTGAAACAAGGCTATATTGCTCTTTTTAAACGGGAGGGGTCGGCCCGTTTCAATAAGGCGGGTTTGCATCTTTATAGTCTTTCGGAGGCTCGGCCTTTAAGCGCGACGCGTCAGCTTGGCGAGACAAAAGGGGCGACCTACGGGTTTGGTGAAGAGAGCGGCATGATTGATGCCGTTTTGAGATTGGACGCGCCGTTGGCATTACGCCCTTTTGGGCTTGAGAGCAGGTTTGAGGCCCGATCGGTCTTTGAGGCGCTCTGGTTTGGCGCTTTTGTCAATTTTCTGACGGTTCTTATTGCCATGACCCTGCTTTTTGGGGCGCTCTATTGGCTGGTTTTTTCCCCTTTTGTCAAAAAACTTTTGCGTCTTGGTAACGAGATGGCGCACGTGGCGATGGGCCAAGAGGAGAGATTGCCGCACTTTGCCGAAGAGGAGCTCAGGCAGTTGGTGGACGCCGTTACGGAGGCCGCCCGCCGCCTACGCAGTCAAAAAGAGTTGTTGGAGTGGATTTTAGACCACGTGCCGGCGGGAATCATGATTTATGATCAAAAGGTCATCTATGTCAACCGCTACGCTTGTGAGCGTTTGGGGTATAGCGCCGACGAGATCAAGCAGATGGCCCCCGGCGATTTCCTGGCCGACAGCGACCCGCAAAAACGCGCCGTGATGTTAGAGCGTATCCAAATGCGTTTGCGGGGAGAGCTTGGGCAATCGGCCTACGAGGTTGATATTCGGGGCAAAGAGCGGGTTATGCCCCACTATATCCAGACCGATACCATCTATATTGACGGCAAACCCTGCGGGATCGTTACCTTTGTCGATCTAACCCAAATCCGGCGGGCCGAGTCGGAACTGCAGATTATCTCCAACCATCTGCCTATGTTCGCCTATCACGTGATCGGTCCGTATGAAAACCAGCGCTTTGTCTACGCCTCTTTCGCGGTGGAGACATTGATGGGTTATCCCCGTGAAGAGGTGCTTAAAACCCCCAAGTGGTGGGTTACGCACATCCATCCTGATGATCGGCCCGCGGTGTTGCGCCGTCAGGCGGTTTTAAAAAAGAAAGGGCGCTTGATTCACCGTTACCGTTTTTTGAAAAAAGATGGAAGCTATCTGTGGGTGGAAGACACGGTGGTGGCTTTGCATCGCGAGGAGAGTCGATGGGAGTTGGTCGGCTTTTACCGGGATGTGACGCGGGAGATGATCTGGCGTTTTGCGCATAAGGCGTTGGCGGACGCCAATGAGAAGATGATGCAGGCCGAATCGGAAGAGGCGTTGTGGGCCGGGGTGTGTGAAGCGTTGGTAGAAAGCGGTTTTTGCGTCTATGCGTGGATCGGGCGCAGTAATTTGAGACGCAAACGCTTAGAACCCGTTGCCTACTATCCCAAAACCAACCGATGCGTGCATACCGCCGTCTTTACATTAGAGCCCAAATCGCCCGAACATGAAACCTTTAGCGTGGAGGCGAGCCGGGAGCCCTGGGGGGTGCGTGTCAATGAGGATATTCGCAAAAGCGACAAACATGATCTTTTAAAGGAGAAGATGCTCAAAGAGGGGTTTGTCTCATCGCTTTCCATGCGGATTGAGCTGGGCGAAGAGCGCTTTATCGTTTTGAATCTCTATGCCGACCTGCCCGGCTGGTTTGATGACTCGTCGGTCAAACTCCTTGCCTCTTTGGCCAAGAATATCGGTATGGCCGTCGATGACCTGCGGGCCAGGAAGCGGCTGGAGTATCTGGGGTATTATCAGATTAAAACCGGTTTGCCCAACGAAAACGCTTTGTCCGCCAGGTTGACGGGGCTGAAGGAAAAGACGGTTTTGGCGGTGATGAACCTGTACAACTTTTCGTTGGTCAATCTCAATTTCGGGTTTGAGATCGGTGATGAGGTTCTGAAGGTGGTGGCCCAGTTGATCGGTCGGCTTTTGAAAAATGAGGAGCTCTACCACCTGGGTGCCGACAAATTCGCCCTGTTGGGGCCTTACGACGATTGTGACAAGATGGAGCGGCTTGTGCAACGGATTCAACGCAAACTGCTTCGGGAGACAGCGGTGGACGGTTTTGGGATTCCGCTGTTTGTGCAAACGGGTATCGCCCGCTATCCTCACCATTGCGAGATGCCGGATCAGCTTAAAGAGAAGGCGATGAGCGCCCTGAGTTTTTGCCGTGGACCCTCAGAGATTGTCCGGTTCGCGCCGTGGATGCAGGAGCGTTCCCAGGCGCGGCTTTATTTGGTGAGAAATCTCAAAGAGGCCATAGAACAGAAGCGTTTTACTTTTCGTTATCAGCCCATTGTGCGGGCTGAGGATGAGGCGGTTGTCAAGTGTGAGGTGCTGATTCGTCTGGATGACGAGCAGGGACGCCCCCTGCCGACGGACGAGATGATCGCCGTGGCGGAGGATTTGGGTATGATCGGCGACATTACCCGACTGGTTGTCGATGAGGCGTTTGGCCGACTGGCCGAGTGGCAAAAAGCGGGCATACGGGTGCAAATGGCTCTTAATATCAGTGCGGACGATATTAAAAACCCGGCGTTTGCCACCTTCTTGCACAATCGTCTGGAACACTACGGCATTGAGGCCGATGCGGTGACGTTGGAGTTTACGGAGCGGGTGGCGATCGATTTGACCGAGAGCGTGCGCGAGTTTATTGCGCGCGTAAAGCGGTTGGGTTTCCAGATCGGTATTGACGATTTCGGTATTGCCCACTCCTCACTGCATGAGATTTCACGTATCTATTTTGACGTGCTCAAAATTGATCGCTCTTTTATTGAAAAAATCGGCGACAAACGCAACGACGAGGTAATCAGGCTCATTATCCGCATGGCG
>JAMOMS010000082.1 GCA_027067015.1 Campylobacterales bacterium
AGAGGGGGCGTTAAGCCCGCTTGTCACCAAAGACCCGGATAATCAGATCCAAAATCTCTTTTTGGGTGAAGGGGCGCACCAGGAAGTGCTTAATATTGGGCACCAGGGCGCGGTTTCGCTTTTTGTTACCGAAACTCTCTACCACCACGATGGAGACGGGCCAGTTGTGCAAGATCATGTCCAAAATGGTGATGGTCTGTTTGCCCAGGTAGTTTTCATCAATAAAGAGCAGGTCGATCTCTTTGGTGGTAACATGCTCAACAGCCTTTTCGAGTGAATGTTCCACGACCACCTCATAACGAAAATATTGAAGCATCTTTCTCAAAGCCGCCGCGGAACGGCCGTGGGTGTCAAGAATGACCGCTTTTTTGCCCAAATAGTCCCTGGAAGGAAGCCGGTAGCGTCGTCGCTTATCCGAATCGGTGGTATGAAGCGGCAATGAGATTTTAAAGGTGGTTCCTTTTCCCTCTTCACTTTCTACTTTAATAGTACCCTCTAACGTGTCGATCAACTGTTTGACAATAGTCAATCCCAAGCCTGTGCCGCCAATAATTTGTCGGATCGATTTTTCATCTTTGTCGCACGGCTCAAAGAGTGTTTTTAGCTGTTGCTCTTTTATGCCGATGCCGGTATCTTTGACAACGGCTTTGAGAATAATATCTCCTTTTGCGTTTCGATGGCTGGAGCTGATCTTTAGTTCTACGCCGCCGTGTTCGGTGAATTTGATGGCGTTATGAAGAAGGTTGATAAAGATCTGTTCAATACGCAGGGGGTCGCCGAAAAAGGCGTGAGGTACGTCGGGGTCGACATCAAAAGCCAGATCAATCCGTTTGGCCGAGGCTTGAAGCGCCACGACACCGCGTACTCTGGAGAGTACTTCATTAATATTAAACTCCACGGGTGTGACGGTAAAATGGCCGACAGAGAGCTTGGTAAAGTCGTTAAGATCGTCAATAAGCGCCAACTGCATTTGACCGGCTTGACCGATTTGGTCAACATAGGTCGCTTCATCCAGCGTGAGGCGATGCTCTTTTAGGTGTTCGCTTAGACTAATGATTGCGTTAACCGGTGCACGAAGTTCATGTAATACCTGGGCCAGGAAGATCTGTTGTCGACGGGCTCTTTTTTTATACTCTTTGGCCTCTTTGGCATAAAGATTCATCCGTTTTCTGCCGGCGAAGAGATACAGGAGTAGCCCCAAAAAGCCCAAAGTAGTTAGTGCTGTAATCCATTTTAACCATTGAGACAAGGGGTGCGGATGCTGTGCTTGGGAAGGGTGTGTGTCTGAAAGCGGTGTGGGTATGGCCGGTGTGGAACGGGAAGTTTGGGTCTTTTGAGTTTCTTGAATTTCTTGAGCTTCTTGGGTCTTTTGGGTCTTTTGGGTCTCTTGGGTCTCTTGGGTCTCTTGGGTCTCTTGGGTCTCTTGGGTCTCTTGGGTCTCTTGGGTCTCTTGGGCGGGATAGGTTGTTTGCGTCTGTTTTTGGACAAAAACCGTCTGCGTGTTTTCGTTTTTTTCTGATTGATTGGTTTCTTGCGCGTTATCTTGGGGGGACGCCAAAACGGAATCGGTCGGGGCTTGGAGGTTTGAAGAGACGGGCGGTTGCGCCGATGTTTGCGCAGTGGATTCAATGTTGTCGGCGCAAAACTCGGGAGGATTGGTGTTGGCAAAAGCGTCGGGATACCACTTACGCATCAGCCCAAGCAGACGCATGGTAACCTGGTGGTTGGTAATTGGCTCAAGAACCAAAATAAAAGAGTGCCCGGATGGACGAACCCGAATACCGATTTGATGCTTTTGCATCAACGCATGAACCGTCGTGTCATTGGAGACGGTTTTATTAACGTCGGCAATGGCCGCTTCCGCGTATTTGTCATGTAGGTAAGTGGCCAATATGACCTTTTCGCACACCGTATTGTCGGCACCATAGATCAGGTTTAGGGTAACCATGAGCAAAAAAGCTGTTTTTTTCATCATGCATAGACTCTTTCCGTAAAAATATAAAACCGAAAAATTATTGGCTAATTTTAACAAAAGCCGCTTTTTCTTGGCTTTATTCATTGCTGAGGAAAGTTGTTTTTCTCTATGCTCCGTTTAGTTGTTGCAAGATGGCGTATGAAAGTTGACAACAACAGACTCAATAGTGTACAATTTTATTGGCATTTTAAAAAACAAGTGCTAAAATACAACCGATGAAAAAGCGATACGACGAAATTTTGGAAGCGGTGGTTTTGACCTTTTTAAATAAAAAAGAGCCGATAGGTTCGGCCTCATTGCAGTCAAAACTGCCTTTTGAGATTTCGCCGGCTACCATTCGTTACTACTTTAGCAAAATGGTTGAAAGGGGGGAACTGGCCCAGTTGCATAAAAGTAGCGGGCGCATTCCCACGGAACAGACCATGAAGCGCTTTTGGCGTCACGCTTTGAAAGATTTGAAACTGCTTTGTGACGCCGTAGAAGAGGTAGAACAGCGGGCCTGTGAAGAGGATCTTTTTGTGCTTCTTAAACCGCTTCGTCATAATCGCTTTCGGCGCATTGAGAGGGTGGCGGATCGCTACTTGATTTTGGTGTTTGATGACGATGAGTATGTCATTCGCTATCAAGCGCCGCTAGAGAGTTTTTTGCGTGATCTGATCGGATATGATCTTGACGAGGTGAAACAGATTGTCCGAGATGTCGGGATGATGACCCTATTTTACAAAATGCGGGCCAGAAGCGGGGATGAGGTTCGCCTTTTAAATCCCGCCGCCGTTGTGAAGATGGCGTCCCAAACCGGTGAGTGGGGGTCGCGCCATCTTAAAGAGTTTTTAGAGGGTGAGGCGTTGGAACGCTTTGATAACGGAATCCATTTCGATCCTAAAGTACCCAAAGGGTTTATGGCGCTAAAAACGGAAGCGATGCTGGATGAAAATCCCGTCAAACTTTTGTGTCTGGGCGCTATTGATCACAACTTTACAAAACTATTCAAAACGGAGGTGAAAGATGCCTAAAAAGAGAGATCGCCAGGAAGAGCAGGAGATTTTGCAAGAAGAGAACGCCGCTTCGCAGGAGGCCGAGGAACAAACGGCCCGCCAGGAGGAGCGGGATGATGCCCCTGAAACAGTCGAGGAGGGGTGTTGCGAGGCGCTTAAAGCGTGTGAGGACAAGTATCTTCGTATGCACGCGGAGTTTGAGAATATCAAAAAGCGGATGGAGCGCGAAAAAGAAAAAAGCGTGGCCTACGCCCAGGAGGCGTTCGCCAAGGATCTGCTTCCCATTATGGACGCCCTGGAGCTGGCTATTGCCTCGATTCCCGAAGAGAGCGAGGATGAACACCTGCAAAAGCTTCGCGAGGGTGTTCAGCTGACGCTGGATAATTTTGTCAAAACCTTTGAGAAACACCACATCAAAGTGGTGGAGATTGACGAGGGGTTTGATCCCAACTTCCATGACGCGGTGATGCAGGTGGACAGCGACGCCCACGAAAGCGGCGAGATTGTCCAGGTGCTTCAAAAAGGGTACACCTATAAAGAGCGCCTGCTTCGGCCGGCCATGGTGAGTGTGGCCAAGTAAAGGTTTTTGCGACTTATGTTGCAGAAGCCTTGGAAAAAAGTTGAGTATAATACGCTCAAGAAAACAGGAAACTGAAACCAAAAGGAGATAAAAATGGGAAAAGTAATCGGAATTGACCTGGGTACGACCAACTCGGCCATGGCCGTCTACGAAGGCGGCGAAGGCAAGATTATCGCCAACAAAGAGGGCAAAAACACCACCCCTTCCGTTGTCGCGTTTACCGACAAAGGCGAGATTCTTGTCGGTGATCCGGCCAAACGGCAGATGGTCACCAACCCCGAAAAGACCATCTACTCCGTCAAGCGAATCATGGGTTTGATGTGTAACGAAGACAAAGCCGCCGAGGCCAAAAAGCGCCTGCCCTATCATGTGGTAGACAAAAACGGCGCCTGTGCCATCGAAGTGGACGGTAAAACCTACACCCCGCAGGAGATTTCGGCCAAGATCTTGATGAAGATCAAAGAGGATGCCGAAGCTTATTTGGGTGAAGAGGTGACCGAAGCGGTCATTACCGTACCGGCCTACTTCAACGACAGCCAGCGCAAGGCGACCAAAGAGGCGGGCACCATCGCGGGCCTGAACGTGCTGAGGATTATCAACGAACCGACCGCCGCGGCGCTGGCTTACGGGCTGGATAAAAAAGAGGCCGAGCAGATCTGTGTCTACGACCTGGGCGGCGGTACCTTTGACGTGACGGTTCTGGAGACCGGTGACAACGTCGTCGAGGTTATGGCTACCGGCGGTGACGCGTTCTTAGGCGGTGACGACTTTGACAACCGGCTTATCGACTACATCGCCGAAGAGTTCAAAAAGGAAAACGGCATCGACCTCAAAGCCGACGTCATGGCCCTGCAGAGGCTTAAAGAGGCGGCGGAAAACGCCAAGAAAGAGCTCTCAGCGGCGCAGGAGACGGAGGTGAACCTCCCCTTCATCACCGCCGACGCCAGCGGCCCCAAACACCTGGTGATGAAGGTGACCCGGGCCAAGTTTGAGAGCCTCATTATGGATCTGGTCGAGCAGACCATCGCCAAAATCGACGAGGTACTCAAAGATGCCGGCGTGAGCAAAAACGACATCAAAGAGGTCGTGATGGTGGGTGGTTCTACCCGCGTACCGCTGGTACAGGAGAAGGTGAAGGCCTATTTCGGCAAAGAGCTCAACAAGTCGGTCAACCCCGACGAAGTGGTCGCCATCGGTGCGGCGATTCAGGGCGGTATCCTCAAAGGGGACGTCAAAGACGTGCTCTTGTTGGACGTGACGCCTCTTAGCCTGGGCATTGAGACCCTGGGCGGCGTAGCGACCAAGATTATTGAAAAAGGTACCACCATTCCGGTGAAAAAGAGCCAGATCTTCTCAACCGCCGAGGACAACCAGCCGGCGGTTACCATTCATGTCGTTCAGGGTGAGCGCGAGATGGCCAAGGACAACAAGTCTCTTGGACAGTTTGAGCTTAGCGGTATCCCGCCGGCTCCCCGGGGCGTGCCGCAAATTGAGGTCACCTTCGACATCGACGCCAACGGTATTTTGACTGTCAGCGCCAAAGACAAAGCCACCGGCAAACAGCAGGAGATCAAGATTACCGGCTCTTCGGGACTGAGCGAAGAGGAGATCGAAAAGATGGTGCGCGACGCGGAAGCCCACAAAGAGGAAGACCGCAAACGCAAAGAGCTCATTGAAGCCCGCAACCAGGCCGACGCGCTGATCTATCAGACCGAAAAGAGCCTGGGCGAAGTGGGCGACGCGCTGGATTCTGCCGAAAAAGAGAAGGTCCAGGCGGCCGTGGACGCGCTTAAAGAGACGCTCAAAGATGACAACGCTACCAAAGAGCAGATTGACGAAAAGGTCAAGGCGCTGACCGAAGTAAGCCACAAACTGGCCGAGGCGATGTACAAAAAAGAGCAGGGCGGCGAGCAGGCTGCCGGCGGCGCGCAGCAGCAAGGCGGCGCCAACAAAGGCGGCGACGACGATGTCATCGACGCCGAAGTCGAGTAAGCGACAAACTCCAAAGGGTGCGGGCCTGCCCGCCCGTCACCCCTTTGATCCCATCATTTTTCCCGACTCCCGTCTACTGATTCTTGGAAGCTTTCCCAGCCTTCAATCGTTTGAGAATAACTTTTACTACGCCCATCCCCGTAACCAGTTCTGGCCCATTTTAGGCGACATTTTTCAACTCCCCGTCCAAACCGACCAAGAGCGGATCGCGCTGTTAGAAAGTGTCGGTTTGGCGCTGTGGGACGTGGTAGGGACGTGTCTGCGGGTCAATTCGGCCGACAGCAATCTCAAAGCCTGTGAACCCAACGACATTGAGGGGTTGTTGAAGCGTTATTCTTGTATCGAAGCGGTGCTTTTTACGGGAAAAAAAGCCCAAAGTCTCTATCGACGCCATTTCAAACATCTTTCATTGCCCACCGCTTTATTGCCTTCTCCCTCTCCCGCCTACGCTGTGATGGGATTTGAAGCCAAAAAAGAGCAGTGGCGTGCTATACTGTTACACTTTTTGCGCAAGGAGCCTTCCGCATGATCGAATACGGTAGTGAAAACGGCAAACTGCTTCGTATCGGCGTCTTTTACGACGGCAACTATTTTGCCCATGTCAGCAACTATTACACCTATGAACATCCCCGGCGCAGTCGCATCAGCGTCTCCGGGCTTCACCGCTTTGTCGTGGAGGAGATCTCCCGTGCCGAGGGGGTGCCGAGTAACCGTTGCCGGATCGTAGATGCCCACTATTTTCGCGGTAGGCTCGGGGCGGTGGAAGCCCAACAACGTAACACACTTTTTAGGGAACGCCAATTTGACGAGGTGTTGATGCGGGAGGGGATCATCGCGCACTACCTGCCCGTTACGCCCGGCGGGGAGAAGGGCATTGATGTGTGGTTGGCGCTGGAGGCGCTGGAGATGGCTATTCACAAGCGGTTTGACGTGGTGGTGTTGGTGGCCGGCGACGGCGACTACCTGCCGCTTGTGCGCAAACTCAATACCCTGGGTACGCGGGTCTGCGTGTTGGGATGGGATTTTGAGTATATCGATACCCACGGTCGGTCCCGTCAGACCAAAACGGCCCAGACCCTGCTGGATGAGGCCAATTACCCCATTTTGATGAATACGCTCATTGATGACCGATCCCGTAAAAACGATCCGATCATAGAAGATCTTTTTATTCCCGCTTCGGCCCATAAGTTTCGTAAAGAGCTTGAAAGCAAAGAAGATGATCGTGAACACTACGGCGTGATCATGGCCCTGAAAAAGGGATTCGGTTTTATAGAAGAGGAGGAGGGCGGAGAAGACCTCTTTTTCCACTACAACAGCCTTGAAGATGTCGATTTCAACGACCTGGTAGAGGGGCAGAGGGTCTGCTTTGTCAAAGGGCATAACGACCAGGGTCCCTGCGCCGAGAGGGTCAGGCTCTGCGCAGACGGTGAGAGCGGGCTATAATGCCTTGAAATTGTAATTAAGAATGACTCTAAACTGCTCGTAATCTTCGTCGGCGTCGGTTTTGTCGTCTATGAGAGCGTAGGCCAGGGTGGCGGTGAAACGTTCACCGATGACGTATTTAAGAGCGATGTCGGTTTCGGCGGTTTCGTAGTCGTCCGTTTTGTCGGCGGCGAACCGGCCGTAAACCACACCCATATTCAGCCCCTCAAGCCCCAGTCCGGCGAGGTCGTAACCCGCTCCCGCGATCCATGCTTCACCCTTTTGCCCCACGGCATCGAGGGTCTGATCCTCCAGCGAGGTAAAAAACGGCCCGCCGCCAAGACTGCCGAAAGCACCCGTGTCGCCGTGATCGGCGTTGTAGGCTGTCAACAGTGTCAGGCCGTTTTCAAAGGCCGTTTCCACACTTACGCCCCAGGTTCGGCTGTCGATGTCGCCCAGCACTTCGTCGCCTCTCTCCTTTGCGGTGTCGTACTGGACCCCGAAGGTGAAGGTGGCCCAGTTTGTGGGAAGTTCGTAGCCCGCTTCCAGGTAGATGACATCGGCGATGTCGTCAATGTCGTAGTACCATGCCTGAAGCGTCAGCTTCTCAAAGCCTTTGTAGACGGCGGAAACCAGATAGATGCCGTCGGTTTTTTTGTCGCTTCCCAGCGTCTTTTCGACGGGGACGAATTTTTTGGCGTCCACGCCGTTCTCCCAGCCGGCCATCTGATCGATTTGCCCCAGTGTCAATGTGAGGCCCTCACAGTCGGTGTTGGTGAGCAGGTAGGCCGTGAAGTAGTTGGGCATCATGCGGATGTCGTCACTGTCGGCATGGGGCGTGTCGATCATCTGTCGCCCGATTTTGATTTGGGTGTGCCCCCATTTGCCGTCGATGAACGCCTGAGAGAGTGTGGCAAATCCCTCTTTGTCCTTGTCGAAGAAGTCGCCGTTGACCTTATCGGGGTTGTTACTTTGCAAACCCAGATCCTCGACAAAATAGCCTTCGACACCTACCATCATACCCTGCCACCGTTTGGAATTGAGGTGCACGTGGCCGCCGACGGCGAAGGCGTTGTTGTGAGAATCGCAACGGTTCATCTTCAGGTCAATATAACCCGCGCGAATCTGCCCCGTGGTGTGCTCAAGAGGCTCAACCTTACTCAATACGCCTCTGACGGTGGTGATCTCAACAGGGGTTGTAGACTCCCCGGCCACTAACGGCAGTATGACGGCGGCTGTAAGCAAAAACGAGGAAAACGATTTCATTGCTCTTCTTTATTGGAAATGATAATCGGTATCGATAAATTGAGAGTATCATGACACATTTCGGTTTAACAGAATATAAAAACGATAATTGTTCTTAGAGTATTTGTTATTCCGTGACGATAACCGGCGCGAACGCTTTGGTCGCCACGGTGACTTGCTGACCGATTTGCAGGTTTTTGGCGGTACGGGTGTCGGTTACTACTTCCACAATCTGCTGGCCGATGGCCACCACCGCCACATAGACCGCGTCGCGCTTTTGAATCTCCAGCACTTCGCCTTCAAAGGAGAATTTCTGGCTTCCCGATCTTTTCAAAAGCACGTCGCCGGGGGTGCCGTCGGCGGTGATTTTTCCGTTTTCGAGGCGGATGACCCGTTGGGCCATGCGGTAGATCTCCGCCGGATCGTGGCTGACCATGAGGGTCGTGGTGCCGAATTCGCGATGGAGTTTGAGAATTTCATGTTGCAGTGTCAGACGCATGGCCGGATCGAGGGCGGAGAGGGGTTCATCGAGCAAAAGGAGTTTGGGGCGTCGCATCAGGGCCCTGCAAAGGGCTACCCTTTGTTTTTGTCCCCCGCTAAGGTAGGCGGGCCGCCTGTTGGCCAATTCGCTTAGACCGGTGCTTTCCAAAAGCGCGTCGGCCAGGGCCGGGTCTTTCTGGACAAAAAGGAGGTTTTGGCGTACGCTCATATGCTCAAAAAGCGCGTAATCCTGAAAGAGCAGGCCCACGTCTCTTTGTTGGGGCGGCAGGCTTTTGTTATTGGCAAGCCACCGCTTTTGCGAAACCTTTATCTCTCCGTCGGCGCTCTCCAGTCCGGCCAGAATACGCAAAAGGGTGCTTTTGCCGCTACCGCTGGGGCCGGTTAGGGCGGTAAAACTGCCGGCTGAGAGCGTCAGGTTGACGGAAAGTTCCATCTCTCCTCGGGCGCCGTGCAATCTTTTTGTAATCTTTATGTCAACCATCACGCGCCCCCCAGACGCCGACGGTGGTGACGGTTAAAGAGGTAAACCGCCGTCAAAACGGCGAAACTGATACCTACCATAATGGCCGAGTAGATATGGGCGTTTTTGTAATCCATAATCTCCACATACTCATAAATAGCTACCGACGCCACCTTGGTCTCGCCCGGAATGGAACCCCCTACCATCAAGACCACGCCAAACTCCCCGACCGTATGGGCGAAGGTGACGATCAGGGCGCTAAGCAGGGCGGGTTTGATGTTGGGCAGGGCCACGAACAGCAGGGTCTGCCAACCCGTTTTTCCCGCCACGTAGGCGGCTTCGAGCATATGGCGGTTGAGGCTCTCAAAACCGCTTTGCAGAGGCTGGAGCATAAAGGGAAATGAGTAGATCACGCTGGCGACCACGAGTCCCGGGAAAGAAAAGACCAGCTCCAGCCCCAGTCGCTCTTTTAAAAATGCCCCCAGGGGTGAATCGGGGGCAAAGGCCCACAGCAGGTAAAACCCCAGCACCGAAGGGGGCAGGACGATGGGCAAAGAGACCAGCGCCTCCAAAAAGGGTTTAAGGCGCGTGCGGGTTTGCGCCAGCCACCAGGCCAGGGGAAGGGCCAAAACAAAAAGCACGGCCGTCGTGACAAAAGCCAGTTTGAACGAGAGCCAAAAAGGGGTCCAGGCAATCGAACTCACCGTTGTACCTCTATAATTGAGAGCTCACTCTCCAAAAAGAGCGCCCACGCTTTTTGTTGGTCGGTTATGCCAAGCTTCCCAAAAGAGGCCGTCGGCACCGTAACTTCCATGAGAGTTTGGGCATGGCGGCACCAAACGGTAGAGAGAATCTCTCCGCATTCAACCGATTCGATCGTAACGGGCACGATATTGCGCAGGGTACTCTCTTTGGGGGGTAAAAGGGCCAAAGCGATGTGGACGGGTTTGATGCCGAGCACCACCCGGCTCCCCTCCCGCACACCGTGAGGGGGCTCAAGCCCAACCATGTAAAGCGGCGTTTTGTCAAACGTAAAAGTCAGATGTGTAATACCCTCTTTTTGCTCAACGCGGGTCACCAGGGCCTCAAGGCGGTTCATGGTTGACGGTATCCGTAGGCTTTGAAGATGTGTTGGGCGGCGGGAGAGAAGAGAAAATCGTAAAAATCTTTTCCCTCCGGTTTGAGCAAAACGGCGCCTTGCTCAATGGGGCTGTAAAGTCGGCTGTCTACCTCTACCCACTCCTTTCCCTCTCTGAAACGGCGCAGTTTGGGGGAGAAGAGGGCCGATTTGGCCACCAGCCCCGCGTCGGCGACCCGCAGGGTATAGACAAGGGTCTGGGAGACGCTTTCGCCGTAGATCAGCTTGGGTTTGACTCTCTCGTATATCTTCGCGTTTTGTAAAGCCTCTCTCGCGGCTTTGCCGTAGGGGGCGGTTTTGGGGTTGGCGACGGCTATTTTTTTGATGGCGAAAGAGAGTAGGGTGTGTAAGTTATTGGAGAGCTTTTTATGGCGCACGGAAAGCAGGGCCAGCACCCCCTTGGCGTAGGTTTTGGGTTTTTCAAGGCCCAGTTTGTCATGGTAGAGCGCAAGGGGG
The DNA here is from genome assembly GCA_027067015.1 of Campylobacterales bacterium. GTDB lineage: Bacteria > Campylobacterota > Campylobacteria > Campylobacterales > Hydrogenimonadaceae > Hydrogenimonas. The sequence continues at coordinate 10,765 of JAMOMS010000082.1, forward strand.
TAGCCCATGTCGGCGGAGAGGAAAAGATCATAAGGGGCGCCGTGGCGGATCTGGGCGGCCAGTTTGCCGCTACTGCCGACAATGACGCGAATATCGCTCTTTGGATCTTTTTGCCGGTAGGTTTGAATGAGATCCTTGACGGCATAGCTGACATTGGCGGCCACCGCGACGGTCAGAGGCCGGCTCCATAGAAAAATGACGGAAAAAATAAGAAGAAAAAGCGCTCTCATCGGACTTCCTAAACTTTTTTCGTTAGTTTAGCCAATTTTGTCATAGATCTTGTCGATTCGGATAGTGTTTGGCCAGCTCCAATGCCTCCTCTTCGGGTAGCGGCGGCGCGTAGAGATAGCCTTGGATATAGTCGATACCGTGGCGAATCAGATAATCGGCCTGTCGGCGGTGTTCCACCCCTTCGGCCACGGTGGCCATACCGAGTTTTCGCGCCAGCAGAATGGTACTCTCCACAATGGCCATATCTTTGGGTCGATCGGGTACGCCGTCGATAAAGATCTTATCGATTTTTATCTTGTCGATCGGCAGAACTTTCAGGTAAGTCAAAGAGGCGTGGCCGGTTCCAAAGTCGTCAATGGCCACGGTAACGCCCAAATCGTGCAGGGCTTCAAGTTGCCGTTTTGTCTGCTCCATGTTTTTGACAATGGCCGTTTCGGTCATCTCAATCTCCACCCGTCCCTGTCGTAAAAAGGCGTTATCTATCTGACGGGTCATCTCATCCAAAAGGGTGTCGGTCTGAAAATGATATGCCGAGATATTGAGCGCCACGGTAACATCACGCAAGCCCACTCTGTCAAATCTTTTTAAGACGGTATCGATCTCGGAAAAGATCATTTCGGTCATGGGCACAATCAGGTCACTCTCCTCAATCAGCGGCATGAAAACACCGGGTCCCAGCAACCCTTTTTGCGGATGATCCCAGCGAATCAACGCCTCAAACGCCCGGATTTTATTGCGATGTATGTCGACTTTCGGTTGGTAATAGAGTAGCAGTTCCCCCGTGGCGATCGCCCGTTTGAACTCCTCCAGCATGGTCATACGGGCCATCACCTCCTCTTGCATACGCTTTTGAAAGAGTATACAGTGCCCTTTGGCGCTCTTTTTGGCTTTGTGCATGGCCAGGTCGGCCGATGCCATCAGGGATTGGGCTGTCTGACCGTCTTGCGGAAAGACGGCTATTCCTCCACTTAGGCTGACTTTGCGATGCGATTGGTTGATAATGATGGGACGACTCAGTTGGCGGAGTATCTCGCAACACCGATCATACAAGGCTTTGTCGCTTTTATCATGGTGCATCAAAACGGCGAACTCATCCCCGCTGATACGCGCGGCGATTTCGTCATGATCTATCAACGCCATCAGCCTTCGCGCGACGGTTTGAATCAACCGGTCGCCGGCGGGATACCCCATGGTGTCGTTGAGTGTCTGCGTATCGTCCAGGTCAAGATAGATCAACGCGAGACGCTCGTTGTGAGTGTGGGCGGTTTTGATTCTATCTTGAACAAGTTGGTTAAAATAGGTTCTATTGGGTAATTCGGTCAAACCGTCAAAAAAGAGCAGTTTCTTAACCTTTTGGTCCCATCCATCTTTTTCGGCGGGCGGTTGCATGAAAGCGATATAGCGCTCAAACCCGTTCTCTTTTTTGTTTAAACCCACAACGGTTTGCCACACGCTGAAAACAGTACCGTTTTTGTGACGGTTTATGATGTTGCCGCTCCACTTGCCTTTGCCCAAAAGCGTTTGCCAAAAGTCTTTGTAGAAAACGGGCGGCATAAGGCCGGATCGAAAAAGCTCTTCGGGCCGTTTTCCTAGGGTATCCTCTTTTTTAAAACCGGTTAGGCGTACAAAGGCCGGATTAATATCGATAATACGGCGTTCATTGTCACAAACATAGACGGCAGTCGGATTATATTGAAAAACTTCATCTAAATAGGTCACGGTTTTCCCCTCGTCCTGCGTCAAATTATACAAAAAAGATCGGTTTGCCCACGTTTACGGTGGCTTGGTATAATGGGCCCCTCAAAGAGGAGAGGCAAGGAGCTAACATGATGAAACGATGGTGGATGGTCTGGCTCATTCCCTTGTGGCTGAGCGCCGGTTTTCTTACCGCGAAAGAGGCGTTCAAGCCGTCGGTGACGTTGGAAAACGGGCGCTTTCATGTGCAAATCGATGTGGCCGAGCATATTCACCTGAGCAAAGAGTCGCTCCGTTTTGACGCGAAGCCCAAAGAGAAGGTCAAACTTTTACCCTACACCCTTCCCGCGCCCCAAAAGGATGAGTTTGGCGACGAGGTGTATACCGGACGTTTTGAGGTTGACGTGCCTTTCAAGGTTCTTGACCCGCAAACCGAAAAAGTGACCTTTCTTCTTTCTTACCAGGGGTGTTCGGACAACGGGGTCTGCTATCCGCCCGTAACCAAGCGCTATACCTTTTCCCTACCTGCTCTCAAGCCCGATACGGCGCCGCTAATGAAACCGACCTGGCAAGCCTCCGCGTCAAAAAGCGCAAAGCCCACTGCTACCACAGCCTCCTCCCAAAAAGCGCAACATCAATCCCTTTCGGAAGAGGCGTCGGTGGCCTCCATACTGGCCAACAAGAGTTTCGGGGCGGTGCTTCTTACCTTTTTTGGTTTTGGGCTTTTGATGGCCCTGACCCCCTGCGTCTTTCCCATGATACCGATTCTAAGCTCCATCATCGTGGCCCAGGGCAAGGGAATGACGGCGGGACGCGGCTTTTTTCTCTCCCTGGTCTACGTTTTGGCCATGGCGCTCACCTATACCGTCGCGGGGGTGTTGGCGGGGCTTTTTGGCGCCAATATCCAGGCGGCCATGCAAAACCCCTGGGTCATCGGCGCCTTTGCCGGCCTTTTTGTGGCCCTGGCCTTTTCGATGTTCGGCTTTTATGAGCTTCAGCTTCCCGCCTCCTGGCAGTCCAAACTGAGCCGTACCAGCGACGAGGCGGGCAAAAAGGGCGGTGTGGCCGGCGTGGCGGTGATGGGTTTTCTCTCGGCGCTTATTGTCGGCCCCTGCGTGGCGCCGCCGCTGGCCGGGGCGTTGATGTATATCGGCCAGACCGGTGACGCACTGCTGGGCGGTTTGGCCCTTTTTGTCATGAGTCTTGGTATGGGCGCGCCGCTTTTGCTGGTGGGCACCGGCGCGGGCCGTTTTATGCCCAAACCCGGCGGCTGGATGAGCGCGGTAAGCCGGGTTTTCGGGGTGGTGATGTTGGCGGTGGCCGTCTGGATGCTCTCACGCATTCTTCCTGATGGTGTCACCATGGGGCTTTGGGCGCTTCTGGCTATAGTAAGTGCCGTCTATATGGGCGCGTTGGAACCTTTGGCAAAGGGAAGCGGGTGGCCGGCCCTGTTCAAGGGGCTTGGCGTCGCCTTATTGCTTTACGGCGCCATGTTGCTTGTCGGCGCATTCAGCGGCGCGACAAACCCCCTCTCTCCCCTGGAAGGGTTACGGGGCAACGGCACGAGCGCCGTGCTCTCAAACCGTCCCCTCTTTACCCGGGTGAGCGCGTCGGCGTTGATGGATAGGATCAAAACGGCAAACCGACCGGTAATCGTCGACTTTCGGGCCGATTGGTGTGTCAGTTGCAAGGAGCTGGAGGAGACCACTTTCAAAGACCCGGCTGTGCGACGGGCATTGCAAAACTATACGCTCTACCAGGTGGATGTTACCGACAATACGCCCGCCCAAAAAGTGCTGATGCGACAGCTGGGTATCTACGGTCCGCCGGCCATTCTCTTTTTTGAGAAGGGAAAAGAGCTTCGTGCCAAACGGATAATCGGCTACAAATCGCCCCGCGCCTTTGTGGCCCTTTTGCAGTCATAGCTCTTTGTAATGGTCAATAGATTATAATGGGATCAAAAAAGAGCGAGGTGGGCATGGTCATAAGCGGCGCGCGGACGGTGACGGCGGAGGGCATTCTTACCGAAGATGTCCGCATAGAAGAGGGCAGAATCGTCGAGACGGGGCCAAACCTTTCGGGTCGGCGCCTGGAGGCTGAGGGCAAACTGCTACTGCCCGGCATGATCGACATCGGCGTGCGAATGCGTGACGGCAGACTGCGGGGCGGTACGCTC
>JAMOMS010000083.1 GCA_027067015.1 Campylobacterales bacterium
CGGCCGTTGGAGAGCGGAAGCTCAAAGTTTCTCAACCGATCCAGATCATCCTTATCCAGCGCTTCGGTACGAATCTCCACCACCCCTTCAGGGCCAAACGTCAGGGCCTGGCGACGGGTAAGGAAATAGCCCGAAAGGAGCCGGGCCACCGCCCCTTCGCTCAAGCCCAACCGCTCCCCGTAATCGTTGAGCCTAATTTTATACTCCCGCTTGCCGTATTGGAGGTTATCGCTCACCGCCACGACGCCGCGCATACCCCGCAGGGCCTTTTTGACCCTCTTCATCGCGCTTAGAATCTCTTTTTGCGGCGCCCCGAAAAAGTTGATCTTGATGTCGTTGCGCACCACCCCGATATGGCGCTGGCGTACCCCCAGCTCCTCCAGGTTATAGCGCTTCTTAAACGGGGCGATCAGCTTTTCGATCGGTTTGGCCAACGCATAGGTATGTCTCTCCCTCCGTTTTTCGGGGTTGTTAAAATCAAACGAGAGATTGAGCACCGGATTAAGCCACCGATTGATCCAATCTTTGTCTTTCATCTCCCAAAGTTCCACGGTGATATAAAAAGCGCCGTTATCCTTTTCGTTCTCTCCCCCCAGCGTCGTGCGTGACCCCGCCACCGCCGAGACCGACTTGATCCCAAGCTCTTCTTTATGGGCCAAAAGCGTGCGCGCAATCTCCTTGGCCACGGCATGGGTCTTCTCGATGGGGGTATTGAGGTTTGTGCGGCCGGTGACATAGATATAACGGCTGTCAAACGAAGGGAAAAACTGGTAGTGCGATCGCCCAAGCAACCACACCCCCGCCAGGGGAACGGCTACAAGAAAGAGCGCCAGGGAGACCCGTTTGTAGCGCACCAAAAAGGCCAGCGCGCGGGCATAGAGCGCTTGCAGAGGGCGCCAATCTACCCGTGTACCGCCCGGTTTAAGCCACTCCTTGGCGTGCAGGGGCAAAAAGAGAAATGCCTCCAATAAAGAACCCATCAAGACCGCCACCACCACAATGGGAATGAGAATGATAAAATGGGCCACCTCGCCGCTTAGAAGAAAGAGGGGCAAAAAGGCCGCCACCGTCGTGACGGTGGCCAGCGAAACGGGCAAGATCATCTGCCGCACCCCCCTAAGCACCGCTTCCTCGCGGGGCATCCCCTCGTCCAGGTAGCGCTGGATATTCTCGGCCACGACCACCGCGTCATCCACTACAATGCCGATCACGATCAAAGCACCCAACAACGAGACGATATTGATCGTATACCCAAGGTAGTAGACAATCAGCAACCCGATGGCAAACGAGAAGGGAATGCCCAGCGTCACCACCGCCGCGATACGGGTATTGATCAGCCACGCCATCGTGATAAAGATGAGCACCAGCCCGAACATGATATTGGCGATAATGACATTCAGGCGCTTCTTGATGGGCACGGAGGTGTCGTGGTAGATGCTCATGACCACGTTCGGATAGCGTTTTTGCAGTTTGGCCACCTCGGCATGGAGCGTTTTGGACAGCGCGATGGCGTCACTGCGGACGTTTTTGTAGATTTTGAGCGTCACGTTGTCCAGGCCGTTGAACGAAGAGAGGGTGGCGGTAGGGGTAAGACGACGGCTTACCCGGGCCACGTCACCCAGGCGCACCTCCTTTTGTCCCACCCGTATCCAGGTTTGGCGCCAGGCGCTTTCACGCGCTTTGCCGTGCACGGTTGAGACAAAGGCGTAAGCCCCCGGTTTTTCTATATCACCCACAGGATAGATATAAGAGACCGACGCGAGGGCGTTTAAAAAGGCCGACGGATCAATCCCCAACGCCTCCAGCGCCTTGGTATCAATCTGGAACAAAATCTCCTCATCCGAATCGCCGAAAATCTTGATCTCCGCCAAACCCTCGATGCGCATCAATTCGCTTTTGATCGCCTTGGCGCGATCAAGAAGGGCTTTTTTGTCCAGCTTTTCGGAAGCCAGGGACAAAGAGAGCAGTTCATGTTTGCGGGTCAGAATGGTCGCCACCGGCTCCACCATATCGGCGGGAAGATATTGGCGGCTGGCGGCGATGGCGTTTTTGACCTTGCTCAATATATCTACCGGCTCCACCCCATCTTCAAGGGTAAGGATAATGTCAAACCGCCCCGGGGTGATGATGGTTTCGCTGGTTTGGATCCCCTCGATACTCTCGATGGCGTCCTCAATATCCCGCACCGCCATCTTGTCCAAAATTTTGGCGCTGGAGCCGGCGTACCCGCCGGAGACGTCAATCATGTTGAGCGTCACGTCGGGAAAGAGCTCCTTGGGGATCTCCCGCCAGGCGTTGATACCCGCCAACAAGACAAACAGAAGAAGCAGATGGTTGAGCCGCTTATTGCTCAGAAAATAGCGTATCCACCCCATCTACGCGTGAAACTTCTCCGCAAAATAGCGATCTACGTCAAAGTAGATCTCACCCGTGTTGTTTTTGTAGGTCAGGTCTTTTCGGCTCAGCTCATCCAACCGCCGCTTGCCCATCACCGCCAAAAGGGTACGCACCCCTTTGACAAGGTTGCGGTGATAGTTGGCGATCTCGTGTCCTTGCTTGACCACCAGATAGGAGGCTCTTAGCTTGGGGTCCTGCGTGGCCATACCCACCGGACACTGATGGGAACCGAATCCCGAGCACATCCGGGCGCGGATACAGCCGCCGCTCATCATGAACCCCCGGGCGATGCCCACGGCGTCCGCCCCCATGGCCAGAGTAATGACCACATCATCGGGGGTGAGGATCTTGCCGCTGGCGATGATTTTGATCTTCTCGCGCAGGCCGTGTTTTCTGAGGGCGGTGTCAAGAATATAGAGCGCGTTGTGCAGGGTCAGCCCCACCGACTCCATCATCTCCAACGGCGCCGTGGCGCTACCGCCGTCCCCGCTGTCTACCGTGATAAAGTCGGGAATCGGCAATCCCGCCTTGTGGCGCCGGGCCACTTCACCCACCAGCTCTTCGGTTCTTTTGGCGTCACTTACGACTATCTTGACCCCGACCGGTTTGCCGGAGAGCTCCTGAAGCCGCCCAATGAAATCGAGCAGATGCTCCACCGTGTCGGCGTAGGGGAATCGGTTGGGCGCGAAGAGATCTTTCCAGGGCTCTACCCCCCGGTAGTAGGCCACATCAGGCGTCACTTTGGAGCCGGCCAGCTTGCCGCCGGTCTGTTTGGCCCCCTGGGCCAGCTTGATCTCGGTCATCCGGCAAAAGCGCATCACTTTTTGATAACGGATCGGATCGAACTCACCCTTTTCGTCGCGCACCCCGTACAGCCCCGAACTCATCTGAAAGATCAGGTTGGGAAGCGACTCGGGTACCTCATCGGGAAACGCTTCCAGCGGCGCGTTCCAGTTGACGCGAAAGAGCAGGCGGTGGGTCTCGTCGTAGATGTAGGTATTGGCGGTGGGATCGCCTTTTAAGAGCATATGCCGATAGGCTTTGATGGCGTATTTGCGGTTGACGCATTTGGCGATTAGGTCAAACACCCGCTTTTGCCACGGCTTGCCCTCGATAATCTCCAAAAACTTGTCGTTTTGGGGATCGGGTTGATAGGTAAAAAAGTGGTTGGAGGTCAGGCTTCCCTCACCGATATTGAAAGTAAGGTCCGAGAGTTTCGCCCCCAACGCGAAGGCCCGCGTCGCTTCGGGACTCAAAGCCCCGTCGCTCATGGCGGAGCGGATAACGGGGGTTTTGGAGACAAAGGGTTTGGGCCTGTCGGGGCCGAATGTCACCGAAAGATCGTCACTCACCTCATGGTCGTTCAGCACCCCGCCCTGGGCGTGTTTGATGATAAAGCGCGACTCCGGAAAAGGCTGGGAAACCGAAAAGGAGACATAGTTGGGTTTGTTCTTGGCCGCTTTATATACCCAATCCACCTTGTCGCGCGACTCAAAGAACTTCTCGTCGGCGAAGTATTGCCGCAAAGGCTCCCGCAACAGCTCAAAGAGGTAACGAAACCGCCCGATCACCGGATAGTTGATGAGCAGTTGGTGCTTGCGCTGGATAAAACGGTCATAGATATAAAGAAAAAGAAGACCGATAAAAAGGAGCGACAAAATATACTCCATCGACGCTTCCAGAAAGTGCCAGATCGTCTCAATCATCAAACGCCTTTTCGGGGGGATTTTAGCAAACTGCATTATGCCACAGCAGACGTTAATTGTGCTATAATGAAACCCACTTAAGCCCGGAAGGAAAAACGATCGACCGCTCCCGTCAACGCCCCGTCAAAACCCTGCCTATCGGATGTGTCGCAACGCTTCGCGTGGCGCGCCTAACCCCCCACGGCCCTGTTTTGGCAACCCCCGAAGGCCCGGAGGTACTTCTGCCCGCCCGCTACGCCGACCCCTCATGCCAAACGGGCGACGCGATGGCAGTCTTTTTGTATACCGACAGCGAAGACCGCCCCGTCGCCACCACCCAAAGACCCGTCGCGCTTCTTGGCGAAACAGCCACCATGCGCGTGGTCGACGTCACCCCCGCCGGCGCGTTTGTCGACTGGGGGCTTCCCAAAGACCTTTTTGTTCCCAAAAGCCAACAACTTCGCCCCATGAAAAAAGAAGAGACACGGATCATCATGGTGGCGCTGGATACCCAAACCGGCCGGCTCTTTGGTACGGAGCGCTTTGAGAGGCGTCTGCAAAAAGCCAAACCGAAAGATCTCAAACGCAACCAGGCCGTTGAGGTTTTGTTGTTTAAAAAGACGGAGCTGGGCTACAAAGCCGTTGTCAACAGGCGTTTCGAGGGGCTTTTGTACCACACCGACATTTTTACCCCCGTCCAAACGGGCCAGTCGTTTACCGCCTATGTCCGCTTTGTCCGTCCTGACGGCAAAATAGACCTGCTTAGCCGCCCCATCGGCAAACGTGCCGACAAAGCGAGCCAAAACGACCTGCTTGAGGCGCTAAGACGCCACGGGGGCTCTTTGCCCCTGCACTACAAAAGCGACCCGGAAGCGATCAAAACCCTGCTTGGCATGAGCAAAAAGCACTTCAAAAAGGCGCTGACGCAACTTTTAGAAAGGGGCCTCATTGAGGTTTCGGCCCAGCGCGGGCAGACCCGTTTGATTCCAAAAAGAGCGAAGCGATGAAACCGGTTATTGTCGATCTGCACAACCACACGACCCTTTGCAACCACGCCGAGGGGAGCATGGAAGAGTATGTGGAGGAAGCCCTCAAAAAGGGGGTCGGCGTCTTTGGCTTCTCCGACCACGCCCCGATGGATTTCGACACCCGCTACCGCATGGGATTTGACGAGATGGCCGACTACGAGGCCCGGACATTGGCGCTCAAAAAACAATACGCCGACCGCCTGGAGATTTTACTGGGTTACGAGGTAGACTGGCTACCGGGCCACATGGACCGCCGCGTGTTGGAAGCGGATGTGGATTACCTGATCGGCTCCGTTCACTTCATTGAGGAGTGGGGATTTGACAACCCCGAGTTTATCGGCCGCTACCAAGAGGCGGATATCGACGCTTTATGGCGAACATACTTCTCGCTTGTGGCCGATATGGCGGCCTCGGGGCACTTTCAGATCGTGGGACACCTGGATCTGCTCAAGCTCTTTCGCCACCTCCCCCGCGTCGATATACTCACCCTGGCCCAAGAGGCCCTTGAAGCGATCAAGGAGGCTGGTATGGCCATTGAGA
>JAMOMS010000084.1 GCA_027067015.1 Campylobacterales bacterium
GGGCTTTCGCAAGCCGATCAAAGAGGCCTACCCCTCTTTCACGCTTTTAAAACAAGCCCGCGCCATGGAAATTCCCATAACTTTCGGCTCCGACGCCCACGCCCCCCAACAGGTGGGCTTCAAGCAAGAAGCGTGTCTCGCCCTGGCCCGTGAGGCGGGATATGAAAAGGCGGTGATTTACCGAAAGAAAGAGCCTCTCTTCGTACCTTTACCGGATAGAACAGAGAGTTAAAAGCCCGATTTGGTAACAGAAGGGATGATTGCCTAATTTTTAATCACCCTTATCACCCATTCATAACAATCTTTTTGTTACAATACTTCGATTTCAAACTTCCTCAAGGAGAGACCATGGGCAAATTTGTCAACAACATAGACGAGTTTTACAAGTTTTGCGAAGAGAATGACGTCAAGTTCGTCGATCTGCGCTTTACCGACATCAAAGGCGCCTGGCACCACCTGACCTATATGCTTAGCGCCCTGGACAAAGAGATGCTCCAAAACGGCCTGCCCTTTGACGGCAGTTCCATCGAGGCGTGGCAACCGATCAACAAATCCGACATGATCCTCAAGCCCGACATCGAAACCGCCTTCCTCGATCCCTTCACCGCCGATCCCACCGTCATCGTCTTCTGTGACGTATACGACATCTACAAAGGTCAGCTTTACGAAAAGTGCCCCCGCTCCATCGCCAAAAAGGCGCTCAAGTACCTCGAAGAGAGCGGCATCGGCGACATGGCGTTTTTCGGCCCCGAAAACGAGTTCTTCATCTTTGACGACGTACAGATCAAAGACGAGATCAACGAGAGCTACTATCGCGTTGACAGCGACGAAGGCGAGTGGAACGATCCCAGCCGCAACGACGATTTTGGCAACACCGGCCACCGCCCCCGCACCAAAGGCGGTTACTTCCCCGTCGCGCCCACCGACAGCATGGTCGACCTGCGCGCCGAGATGATGCAGGTCCTTGAGGAGGTAGGCCTTGAAGTGGTTCTGGGTCACCACGAAGTGGCGCAGGCGCAAGGGGAGATCGGCGTCAAGTTCGGCACCCTGGTCGAAGCGGCCGACAACGTGCAAAAATATAAATATGTCGTCAAAATGGTCGCCCACCTCAACGGCAAAACGGCCACCTTCATGCCCAAACCCCTCTTTGGCGACAACGGCAACGGTATGCACGTGCATCAATCCATCTGGAAAGACGGCAAAAACCTCTTCTACAAAGAAGGCGAGTACGGCAACCTCAGCGACACCGCGCGCCACTACATGGGCGGCGTGCTCAAACACGCCAAAGCGGTCGCGGCCTTCACCAACGCCACCACCAACAGCTACAAGCGCCTGATTCCCGGCTTTGAGGCGCCCAGCATCCTGACCTACTCCAGCCAGAACCGCTCCGCTTCCATCCGTATTCCCTACGGTTCAGGCGAGAAATCGACCCGTATCGAAACCCGCTTCCCCGACAGCTCGGCCTGCCCCTACCTGGCCTTCACCGCGCTACTGCTGGCGGGTATCGACGGTATCAAGAACCAGTACGAGCCCCACGGCCCGATGGATGAGGACCTCTTTGAGCTGAGCCTTGACGAGATTCGCGAAAAAGGTATCCAACAGATGCCCCATACCCTGCGCGAAGCGGTTGAAGCCCTACTTAAAGACAACGAATTCCTCAAACCGGTCATGACCGACGAGTTTATCAATACTTACAAAGACTACAAGTTTGAGACGCAGATCTGGCCTGACGAGTCACGCCCGACCGCGTTTGAGTTTAAAAGCACCTTCTCCTGCTAACCTCGCGCCCCTTGGGGGGCGTGCTTCTTTTTAATACTCATTTACACACCGCTAACCGAGCGGTAACCAAAATACGCTATAATATATTTACATCACAACTTAACGTTTTTTCACAAAGGTTTGGAATGATCGAAATCCTGATGATTGAGGATGATCCCGATATCAGCGCTATGCTCACCAAATACCTGGCACGTTTCCAGATGAACGTCACCACGGTGGTTACCCCCAAAGCGGCCCTCAACGCCTTGGAATTGGACCATTACGACCTGATTATTCTTGACCTTACGCTACCGCAAATGGACGGGTTGGAGTTGTGTCGGCTGATTCGTCAAAAATACTCGACCCCCATTATCATCTCCACCGCGCGCAGTGACCTAAACGACAAGATCATCGGCCTGGAGTACGGCGCCGACGACTACCTGCCCAAACCCTATGAACCCAGGGAACTGGTGGCGCGCATCCAGACCGTTTTGCGCCGCTACCGCCCGACTTTGCAAAAAGAGGAGAGCGAATTCGCGTTGGACGAAAGCCGTATGCGCATCGATTTTAGGGGCGCACCATTAGAACTGACAACCGCCGAATATGAGATTTTACGCCTCTTCCTGCTCAACCCCGGCTCGATTCTAACGCGTGATTACCTGGCCAACAACGCCGAATCGATCTCGTGGGAGAGCAGTGAGCGCACCATCGACGTCATCATCAGCCGCATTCGCAAAAAACTGGGCGAAGAGTCTCGCCAACCCCGCTATATCCACTCCATCCGCGGTTCAGGATACAAATTCACGCCGTGAACCGCCACTCCATCTTTTTTCGCCTCAATCTCCTCTTTTTGACGGCGCTTGGTATTTTGCTTTGGTTGGAGTATGCCTCTTATCAAGATAGCCGCCAAAACCGTCGTCGACAACTTGAGAAGAGCTTTCTTTATCATGAGAGACAGATTCGCAAAATTCTTCTTGGCACCCCCCGCTCTTTGCTCGCTTCCAGCCTCCGGGAACAAGGCTATCTTATGCTTCCGACCCTGGCCGATGAGCTACCTGTGCCCAAACGTCTCTTCATGCCCGATCCGCCGCAGATTTTTGGCAAAAATATTTTGGAGCGCCTAAAAGACGGCCGACTCAAGGTATACGCCAACGACAAACGGCTCTACCTGGTTTTTTCCGGGCCGAGTACCCGACACATTATCGCCACCGACCTCCCCGCCCTGGATATTCACCAGACCCTGGCTTACGGCCTGACCATCTTGCTCCTTTTTGTCACCCTCTATCTAAGCATCCGCAAAACCCTGGCTCCTCTTCAAAGGCTCAGCCGTGCCATTGAGCGTTACGGCGATGGGGAGATGCCCGAATCTTTACGCAGTGACAAAAAAGATGAGATCGCCACCATCGCCAACCGTTTTGACGAAGCGATCAGAAAAATAGAGTCCATCAGGGAGGCCCACAACCTCTTTATGCGTAATATCATGCATGAGCTAAAAACCCCCATCACCAAGGGCAAACTCTCATTGGCGCTAATCGAAGACGGAGAGGAGAAAGAGGTGCTCCAACGCGCCTTTGAGCGGATGAACGATCTGGTGGTACAGATGGCCGAGGTGGAGCGCTTCGCCTCGCAATCTTTTACCCTGCACCTGATCCCTTACCATATGGACGCGCTTATTCAAGAGGCGTGCGCCCACCTCTTTTTGCCCAAACCGATCTTCTCGGCTTGCGACGAAAAACACCTTTACATGGTAGACAAAGAGTTGATGATGGTGGTCTTTAAAAACCTCATCGACAACGCGCTCAAGTACGGTAAAGCCGGAACGCTACGTATTATCTGTATCGAAGGGGGAAAGGTGCGGTTTGAGAATGAGGGACCTCCCTTTGAGGTCCCGTTTGAAAAGCTTATTGAACCCTTTACCAAAGGAGAGGCGGGCCAAAACCGTGAGAGCTTCGGGTTGGGGCTTTATATTATCCACGCCATTTTGGAAGCCCACGGCGCCAAATTGACCCACCGTTATGAAGAGGGGTGGCACCTCTTTACCATTGAGGGGCTTAAGCCTTTGCAATCGCTTTGGCAATCAGACGATTAAGTCGAGCGTTAAAATCGGCCACATCCTTAACCTCCAGGCCGGCGGCCATTTTGGCCGCGTCAAAGACCACATGGGCCACCTCTCTGGTCTGGCTTTCATCATTGACCAGCAAAAGACGACTAAATATCTCATGATCTGGGTTGATCTCCAAAATCGGCGTGGGCTCGGGCACCTCTTGCCCCATCTGGCGCAAAATCTGTTGCATCTGAAGATCGGGATCGTCTTTGTCAAAGACCACCACCGCGGGTGAGTCTTTGAGCCGTTTGGTGAGGCGAATCTCTTTGACCGCATCACCCAGCTCCGCCTTCATGGCGGCAATAAGCGGGGCGTACTTCTCTTTGGTCTTTTCATCCACTTCGCCCTCATCCTCCACATTGGCGATATTCTCCAACGGCGTGCCGTCGTACTCGCTTACACCCGGCATCACGATGGCGTCCACCTCGTCGGCAAAGAGCAGAACCTCAATGCCCTCGGCCTTGTACTTCTCCAAGAGCGGCGAGTGACGCAGAAGATTTTCATCTTCGCCCATCAGGTAGTAGATCTTCTTTTGATCCTCTTTCATCCGCTCTTTATACTCTTTAAAGCTCACCCAGCCCTCCCGCTCACTCGATTTAAAGAGCATCAGATCTAATAGGGTCTCTTTGTTTTCAAAATCGGAGTAGATCCCCTCTTTGAGCGCCTTGCCCATCTCGGCGAAGAACCCTTCATAGGCCTCTCTGTCTTTGTCCATCAGCTTTTTGAGCTCGCCCAGAATCTTTTTGACGCTCGCCTTTTTGATTTTGGAAAGAATGACGTTTTCCTGCAAAATCTCGCGGCTGACATTAAGCGGCAGATCCTCGGCGTCAATAATACCCCGCACAAAACGCAGGTAGGTGGGCAGAAGCTCTCTCTCTTCGTCGGTAATAAAAACCCGCTTGACATAGAGCTTCACGCCGGGCTGGTAGTCGACGCGGAAGAGGTCGATAGGCGCCTTTTTGGGCACGTAAAAGAGGGTATAGTACTCCAACGTCCCCTCGGCGCGTGTATGGACCCACAAAAGCGGATCCTCGCTGTCATGGCTGATCTGCTTGTAAAACTCTTTGTAATCTTCTTCTTTGAGCTCGCTTTTGCTCAGGCGCCACAGGGCCGAGGCTTTGTTGATCTGCTCCTCTTCGCCCTTGTCGTTTAGCAGGTAGATGGGGAAAGGAATGTGGTTGGAGTATTTTTCCACGATGCTTTTAATCCGCCACTCGGAAGCAAACTCCGCCGCCTCCTCTCTTAAATAAAGGGTGATTTCGGTACCGTACCCCTCTTTCTCGGCCTCCTCAATCTCATACTCGCCGCTCCCGTCGCTCACCCAGCGCCACGCCTTCTCCTCCAGCGGTTTGCGACTGAGCACCTCCACCTTATGCGCCACCATAAAGGCGCTGTAAAAGCCCACACCGAACTGCCCGATCAGATGGCTGTCTTTCTGGGCGTCGCCGGTAAGATTTTCAATGAAGCTTTTGGTGCCGCTTTTGGCGATGGTGCCCAGGTTTTCCACCATCTCCTCGTCATTCATGCCGATCCCCGTATCGCTGACGCGCAGGGTCTTCTTTTCCTCGTCATAGGCAATGACGATCTTCTCGGGTTGGTCAAGTCCTTTGTATTTCTCGTCCGTCAGCTTGAGATAGTGCAGTTTGTCCAGCGCGTCAGAAGCGTTGGAGATAAGCTCACGCAAGAAGATCTCTTTGTTGGAGTAAAGAGAGTGAATCATAAGATGAAGCAGTTGATTCACCTCGGTCTGAAATTGATGTTTCGCCATGCGCAAAACTCCTTATTTTTTTAACCGCTATTGTACAACTTGATACCACTTGTGTCAAGTTTTATGAGAGAAATAACGAAACATTGCCCCAAATCAAAAAATTCTTTGAAATCATCATCTTTTTCGTTTCAATCCTTTATAATTCCAAAAAGCTTATTCACGCCCAAAGGTTATATGTGCCTATGCAACCCGCCAAGCCAAAGGGCTCTCTTGCATCTTTGTTTGCCCTTTTTCAAGAGAGCCTTATCCCTTTTCTCTTTTTAAGCGCAAACAACCCTCCGCGGTTTAATACCGCGTTTGAAGAGCTGTTTGACCCCTCAGACATTATCGACCTTTACAGCCTCTTTCTGCCCAGAGAACGTAAACGTATTCGTCACATCCTGCAAAAGGAGGGGGCGTTTCACGCCCAAGCGACCCTGCGCACCTCACAAGGTCCTATCCTCGCCTACGTCGATATCACACCCTTTTTCGACTCCCGTCACCGCCTGCTCGGTCACGCGCTTCTTTTTCAGACACACACACCAAAAGAGACAGCCTTCTCCAAAAAGCTCTTCTTTGAAGCCACCCATGACCGTCTTACCGGTCTGCCCAACCGTTTCTACTTTTTGCGCAAACTGGAAGAGGCGATCCGCCGCGCGCAACGCAACGGCACCGAAGGGGCGCTCTTTTTTATTGATCTGGACAACTTTAAAAACGTCAATGATACCCTGGGGCATGAAGCGGGAGACAGACTGCTTCAAGAGGCGGTACGTCGCCTTAAAAAAGTTTTAAGAAGTAGTGATTTTCTGGCACGTTTCGGCGGGGATGAGTTTTTACTGCTGGTTGAGTCTTATAAAACCCGCAAATCGTTAATGTACCTGGCCAAGCGGATTATCAAAACCCTACAAACCCCTTTTATCTTTCACGGTGTCGCCTATCCTATCGGCGCCAGTATCGGCATCGCCATCTTCCCCAAAGACGGCACCGCCACCGAAACGCTCATTAAAAACGCGGACAGCGCCATGTATCTGGCCAAACAAGAGGGCAAGCACGGCTTTCGTTACTACACCGACGCCATAGACCAGGCCATCAAGCGCCACTATCGGATTGAACAGATACTCAGCGAGGCGCTAAAAGAGGGGAATTTCTATCTTCTTTTTCAACCGCAAATCGATATTCTCGGCGGGAAGGTGATCGGTTTTGAGGCCCTTTTGCGCCTTAAAACCCCCTTGCACGACGCAATCTCCCCCGCGGAGTTTATTCCCGTTGCCGAAGAGAGTACCCTGATTGTCCAAATCGGCCGGTGGGTTTTTGAGACCTCCTGCCGTCGCTTAAGAGAGTGGAAACAGGAGACGGGGCTGGATGATTTTGTACTTTCCATTAATCTCTCCCACAAACAGATCATCGACAAATCATGGTTTGCCTTTACCCAATCCACGCTTCAGCGCTATGAGATTCCGCCCCGACGCATTGAGTTTGAACTGACCGAAAAGAGTCTCTTAAAAGCAGGCAAAGAGGGGATGGAGAATCTCAAAAAGATCACGGAACTGGGGTGTCGCATCACCATTGACGATTTTGGGACCGGTTACTCCTCGTTAAGCGACCTGAAAAAATATGCGTTCAAAAAACTCAAAATCGACCGCTCTTTCATTGAAGATATTGAAAACGGCGTTAACAACCATATTGTCAAAGCCTCTTTGGCTCTCGCCTCAGCCATGGGATTGGAGGCGTTGGCCAAAGGGGTAGAAAGAGGCGAGCAAAAGAGGATTCTGGAAGAGATGGGATGCGATAAGATGCAGGGCTATCTCTTTGCCAAACCCGTCACCCACCGGGAGGTACCCGGTTTCTTAAGATCCTAAACCCTCTTCCTCGCTTTTTTGCGCCCCGGCGGGGCTGACATACTGGTCATTCAGACGGCGAATGGCCGCCTTGGAGTAGTCAACCACCCGTTCCAGCCGCTCGGCGGCCCGTCGGCTCCAACCCGGCAACCAGACCCTTAGCATCGGGCGGTACCAACGGGTATTATGAGCCACGGCGGCGGCCATCTTCTCATCTTTTTCGCGCCATCGGCGCAATTCGGCGACAGCAAACCATTTGCGGTAACGAAAGTGCAGTAGCAATACCAACAAAGCCGCCGCGCCGTAAAGCCCCCACGCCAGATTGGCGGGCACTACCCCAAACTTCACGACCGCCCAGGCACCGCCGCCCAGAAGCCCAAGCGTCAGCAGATCGGCCAGTAACACCCGACGCCCCCAACGGTTGAGGCTCTCTTTAAGTGTCGGCAGTTTGTTTTGGATAATATCTTTGGCAAAGTCCTCCAGCGCTTTGGAGATACGGTAGGCCCGCTCTACCTTCACCCCCTCCATCCGGGCCAAAATCTTGGCCATATCCTCTTCCCGTTTGCGCCTCAACCGCTCCGCCACCGCTTCATCATCAATGGGACCGGCGGCCGACTCGTCATAGACGGCGAAAAAGTTGCCCGAAATCAACCCCTGTTGCGACAATGCCCTCTGCCACGCGCCCATCACCTCTTCAAGGTTGTCCTCTTTGGCGGTGGTATCGATCTGGTTAAGAATATACAAAATCTTGTCGCTGTCGCGCTGTCCCATCGTCGCGCCCACCAGGTGCTTGAGGGTATCACGCATGGCGCCCGGTTCGGGATGCCGGGCGTCAAAAAAGATGAGCACCAGATCGCTCATATCGATAATATGGTCGGTAATGCGCAAAACGGCGTCACGTTGGCTGTCGGCGTCAAAACCGGGCGAGTCAATGAGAATCTCCCCTTTGATGGCGTCGGACTTGACGGTTTTGAGCTGTAGATAGAGATTGACCCGGTTTCCCTCTCCCTTCTCAACCTTCTCCACCTCTTCGCTGATATTGTAAAAAGGAAACCGGGGATCGGC
The DNA here is from genome assembly GCA_027067015.1 of Campylobacterales bacterium. Lineage (GTDB taxonomy): Bacteria > Campylobacterota > Campylobacteria > Campylobacterales > Hydrogenimonadaceae > Hydrogenimonas. The sequence goes on from JAMOMS010000084.1 coordinate 8,513, forward strand.
ATCCAGCGCCAGGCCCGGCAGGGTCATGGGTTTTTCGTCGTTACCGTAGGTAATGACGGTAAATTTGTCGTCCACCGCCTGGTTGCCGCTCTCTTGCACCTTGACCCCCAGGTAACTGTTGATAAAGGTGGATTTGCCCGCCGAGAAGGTCCCCAACACCGAAATGAGCGGCCACCAGGAGATCTTTTCGGTAAAGCTCTGCTCCGGCTCCAAAAAGCCCAGCGCGTGGGCGGTTTTGTCCAACTGCTCATACTGCTTGATCACATCCAGCAGAACCGGGCTCTCCTCACTGAGGTGCTGTTTGAGTTTTTTGTAACGTTCTTTCGGTGTCATGGCGTATCCTTAAAAGATAATTTCATCCTCTTCTTCCTCCGTCACCGACTCAGGCGGCAGGGGCGATAGATCGGTATAGATCAGATCCCGTCCGTTGCGTCTGACGTGATAGACCCCCTCTGGCTCCTTGAAACGGCGTTTGAATTCCGGGTGTTTGGCAATAAGACGCTGGTAGAAGTACCGGGCGCTGGGGCCGGCGGTTCGTCCCCCCGTCTCATGTTTGGGTAGGGGGCTGTTGTCGTCGTTGCCAAACCACACAATCGTCTCCACATCGGGGGTAAAAGAGCAAAACCAGGTATCGACGCTGTTGTTGGTGGTTCCGGTTTTGCCGGCGATATCCACACCGGGCAGG
>JAMOMS010000085.1 GCA_027067015.1 Campylobacterales bacterium
TGCGACGCTACGCGATCCACCGTTTTTTCCGCATTGTGCCGGCCTACTATGTCAACCTCTTTTTCGTCATCCTCTTGACCGCCTCTTTTCTTTTGGGATGGGATTATCTTTTAAGCGGCGCCTTTTTCAAACAGCTTTTTTATCACCTCACCTTCAGCGCCTATTTTGTCTATAAAGATGCGGGATTCGGTATCAACGGCGCCTACTGGACGCTTAATATCGAGATGCTGTGGTATCTGCTGGCACCGCTTCTTTTTCTCTATGCCAAAACCCTACCCAGGCTTTTGCTCCTTGGCGCTTTGGCGCTTCTTTACTTTTTTGCCCTTCAAAAAGGGTGGCTGGATCCTTTGCTTCACACCGACAGTGACGATCCGGCATGGATGCTCAAACGCTTTTTCCTCTCTTTTCAACTGCCGGGACAGATTCTCTTTTTTGTCGCGGGAATCCTGATCTACCGATACCGTGAGCGTCTTACCCTCCCCCTGCCCGCATGGACGCTCTACACGCTCTTTTTTGCCGTGCCCGCTCTCTTTTCCTACGTAAACGCCCGTTGGCAGATTATCCCCCTCTTTTTTTGGAACAACCTGCAACTTCTGCTTGTTACCGCTACCCTCTTTATCCTCTTTTACCGCCGTGCCCTCAAACTTCTTCACCCGCTGGCCTGGCTGGGAGAGATCTCCTATTCGGTCTACCTGTGGCATATGCCGTTGTTGTTTTTGTTTAAGCAAACCGCTCTGCCGCTTTTAACCAAAACCGTGCTGTTTACGTTAACGCTTCTTTTGGTCTCTTTGGCAAGCTATTACTTTGTTGAGCGGTGGGGTTTTAAAGCGCAAAAACGTTTTGAGAAGAATTAGGCTATGATAAGCACTCAACTTTTCATAGAAGGATATAGCATTGAAAAATAGGTGGTTATTCACAGCGGTCACAGCCGTTTTACTCATAAACGGATGTAGTCTCGATTCGGTTAAAGACAAGGTTGATGAGTTAAAAAACCGATTTGAAGAGTATATCGACGCCGGTGAAGAGAGAGGTGAGCGTCCCTTTGAGGTGGTCTACCAAAATAGCGAAAACCATACCCCTATCATCTCTGCCAACTGCGGATACAACGCCTCTGTAGGGTATGTACACTTCCTGACACAATCCTCGGCGGCCAGGAATTACTTTAAAGCCACCCGTAACCTCTACAGCTATCCCAACCGCGGTATTCTCAAACCCTTTTGGGATATTCGCTACACCAACCCCGTTACCCTCTATCTTAACGGCGGGGACGGCAGCTACCTGCCCAACCATGCCATTGAGACCGGCCTGGACGCCCGTACCGGCACGGCCAACAAAATCGTAGGTACCGATTTTTCGCAAAAAGACCCTTCCGGCCACGTGGTACAGTCTGAATGCGTCAATGGCCTTATTGCCGGCGGTACCACCCTCAACCTCTATGACGCGCCGGTGCAAAATCTGGTCTATGCGGGTATCGCTTCAACGTTTGTCTACCAGATTCATGACAACAGCAATATTTTCCCCTGGCAGGCTGACGGAAGCGGCAACCTGATGCTTCAGGCCTCTTTCAAACGTCCCGTTTACCGCAATTTTGAAAAAAACGTAGGCGGCAGTGTGGTCTTTAACGTCATGCTTTATAACAAAAAACTGAACAAGCATCTCAATTACGTCATCGGCATCTACGCCGCGGGATCGGCGTGGACCCAGGAGAACGCCGGGATGAAGTTTGACCCCACCACCAACATTGTCCATATCGGCAGTGTCGTCAGCGACAAATCGTGGTGGACCACCAAATCGCCCAAATCGATGATGATCCAGGAGATCTTTAATTCCAATATCAACAACGAGGATAACGGGCAATGGCCCGAGTTTTTCAGGGTCAATATCTCTTACAACAACCTCAAAGCCGTCCTGGATGAACTGCGCAACAACCCGCCTCCCAACGTGGCGGGGCAAAATTTCGGAAGCAATCCCGAAGATTGGGAAGTTCTACTTATAGGTATTCAGTATGAGCTGGCCGAAGAAGGAGGCAAAGCACTGCTGGCCGGTTCCTTTAGAGGCTTTGAGGCGGGCATAAGCCGCCTGCCGTTCTAACCTATAAGATGAATCAACTGTGGCCAGGCCATTACGATGCCAAGGGCCAGCAGTTGCAGTAGAATAAAGGGCACCACCCCTTTATAAATATCACCCGTACTCACCTTGTCTCCCGCCGTCCCTTTGAGATAAAAGAGCGCGAAGCCAAAGGGGGGTGTGAGAAACGACGCCTGCAGGTTCATGGCAATGAGCACCGCGAACCACACCGGATCGATCCCGAAACTGGCGGCAATGGGCACCAGAATGGGCACCATGATAAAGCTGATCTCAATAAAATCGACAAAAAAGCCCAGCACAAAGATCACCGCCATCGTTACCCAGATGAAGGTCCATTTGCTACCCAGCTCCTGGGTAAAGAAGTGGTGGACAAAATCGCCCCCGTCAAAGGCGTTGAAAACCAGGCTAAAAGCGGTTGCGCCAATCAAGATCATAAAAATCATGGCGCTAAGCTTCACCGTCTCAATGGCGGCGTAGCGGATGGTGGCAAAGGAGAAGGTGCCTTTTAGGAGTGTCAAAACCACCGCGCCCGCCACGCCTACTGCCGCCGACTCGGTGGGACTGGCGATCCCGGCAAAAATGGAGCCAAGCACCGCCACCATCAATAGAAGCGGCGGA
>JAMOMS010000086.1 GCA_027067015.1 Campylobacterales bacterium
CTATGACTTTAGCGGCAAGCCGATGCTGGACGCGCAGACGGTGTATGAGCTCTTTCATAAACTCGACTACCAGGCCCGCAAGATCCGTGGGATCGTGGTGAATGAGATTATCAACAAAGAGGACGCTTGACCCTTCTGTTTTTGCTGGTCGCCGCCCTGGCGGGCGGGGTGGTACTGCTTTATGAAAAGCGCCTAAGAGAGGAGAATATCGCCAAACTGCAAAACTACCTGGCGCAGGTTGTGCGTGACGAGCGTCTGCTTGAGCGGGAGAAGATGGCACGGGTGATGGATCTGTTTACCCAAAACCGCTACAAGATCGAGGATATGCAAGGGCGTATCCTTACGGTCAGCCGCCGGGAGTTTTCGGTGGGGGCGGCTCTGCTTTGGTTTGCCGTCGGGGGGATCGGGCTGGTGGTCTATCTGGCCTACTACTATTTCAAACGGCCCGAGATCCTTCGGGCCGATCTGCAAACGGGAGAGATCCATGAATGAGAAAACCTGCCCCTGCGGGAGCAAAAAACCTTATGATGCGTGTTGCGGACGCTACATTGAGGGCAAGGCCCACGCGCCCACGGCCGAGGCGCTGATGCGCTCGCGTTTTACGGCCTACGTGCGGGGCGATCTGGACTATTTGGAAGCGACCGATATGCATGAAATTGACCGGGAGGCGACGAAAGCGTGGATGCAAAGCGCGCGTTTTACAAAGCTGGAGGTGCTCAAAACCTACCGCGGCAAGGCGATGGACAAGAAGGGGCGCGTGGAATTTAAGGCCTACTATCTCGAAGAGGGCGAAGAGCGCGTTCACCATGAGCTCTCCGACTTTGAGAAGTACAAAGGGCGCTGGTACTACAGCGGCGGTTTGGCGGCGACCTGATGCGGTTTGTCATACTCGATACCGAAACCACGGGCGCGGGCGACGCGGACAGGGTGTGTCAGCTGGCTTATCTGGTGGCCGATCCTACGCTGGTAGGCACCGAAGTAGCCGAAATACACAATACCCTCTGCGAGCCGCCGGTGCCCATCGGCTACGGGGCGATGGCGGTGCACCACATCACGCCCGAAATGGTCCAAGGCAAGCTGTCTTGCGAAAAGACCGAAGCCTTCCAAAGGCTCCTGGCGCTCAACGAACCGGAAAACTACCTGGTGATCCAAAACGCCCCGTTTGATCTGGCCATGCTTGAGAAGGAGGGTTTTGTCTCCCGGATGCGGCTCATTGACACCCTGCGCTGTCTGCGCCATCTCTACCCCGAAGAGGAGTCCCACGGCTTGCAATATGCCCGCTATCGCTTTGGTCTTTACAAAAGCGAAAAGGCTGAAGCGAAAAAGGCGGGGGTCAAAATTACCGCCCATGACGCGCTGGGGGATGTGTTGGTGCTCAAGCTCCTGCTGGACTTTCTTTTGCAAGAGCACACGCCGCAAAAGCTGGCGGCATTGACCCAGGAGCCTATTGTCTACCCGGTCTTTAGGTTTGGCAAATACAAGGGCGAGAGGGTGGCCGACGTGGCCCGCAAGGATCCGGGCTATCTGGAGTGGATGCTCTCAAAAGAGGGGGAGGAGGCGCTGGATGAGGATTGGCGCCATACCTTGCAAAAGGCGCTTGAAGAGGCCAAAGAGGAGGCGGTGTGGATCATGCCATTTGGCAAATATAAAGGCCAAAGTATCGAAGAGATCGCCTCGCACGACATCGGCTATCTGACCTGGGCGCTGGAGAAGATGGACAAACTCTCAGATGGGATGAAAACGGCGATTCGCCGGGTGCTGGAGGCATAAAAAAAGGCCGGACGCCCAAAAGGCGCCCGACCGAAATTTGCGTAAGATCCGCTTACTTCAGGCCGTGAATGTACTCGGCCAGCTCTTTGATTTGCGCGTCGTTCAGACCGGCAACCTGACCTTTCATCAGCATACCCATGCCGTGTTTGTTGAGGGTACCGGCTTTGTAACCTTTGATGTCGGCTTCAAGGGTAGCCACATCCATGCCGCCGATTTTGGCGGATTTGCCCAGCGCGGATTTTTCGCCTTTGGCACCGTGGCAACCGGCACATTTTTTGAACAGAGCGGCTCCGTCGGCCATAACCAGGCTGGCGGCACCTGCGAGCATCAGTGCGAGAGTTACTTTTTTCATCTCAATCTCCTTTTTTGGTTTTGGATTGGTAGGATTATAGTTTAATCCTCTTTCTAATCGGCTTGACGCAGGTCAAGCCGAAAGGTTCTCAAACCTTAGCAAGCGGGAACGTTACCGCTGTCGTTGGCGTACTCGTAAGAGAAGTCGTACAGGTCATCCAGGTATTTTTTGAGTTTGCCGACATTGGCGTTGGGGCAGAGTTTTTTGATCTCATCGGCGAATTTGCCGTTTTCTTTGATCTCTTCCCACTCATCCTGAGAGTGTTTGGCCGCGAATTTCGCGCCGTTGAAGCCGCACGCTTTTTTCAGCTTTTTGCTGTAGATCTTCTGACCTTTGGCGGCGTCAGCCGAAGCGGTCGTAGCGGTCAGTGCCATGGCGAAGAATCCCGCCGCAACCAGAGTAAGCAGTTTTTTCATTGTTTCCTCCTTAAATTTCGGGCTCTTGCCCGTTTGATACCCACATTGTAAAATACAATTGTGAAGTAATCGTGAAAAGGATTCTAACACAAACTATCTGATTTTCCCAAACACTTTATACTTTTCCCAATAGGTATTAATCGCCTTGCGTAGATCGGTGTCATTGAGCGTGGTTGGGGGCATCAAGCCTTCCCGCTTTATAACATCTTCCGACGCGACCGCCTTCTTTTTTGTGGGGTGTTTGATAAACGAATACAAAGCGGCCTTGACCCGCCGCTCACTGCTATATTTTAAAAGGTAGTCGAAAAAGAGCGCCTCCAAAGAGAGGTTGCGGCGTTGATGGCAGGCGACACAGTTATATCGGTAGGGGCCCGCCGTCACAATCAGCGGAATAAGAAGCATCAGGAAACGCGCCATTGTACAATTACCTCCGTGCCTTTGCCTTTTTGGGAGACGATCTCCACCCTCAATCCGTACTCCTTGGCGATCATGGCCACAATGTTGAGCCCTATGCCAAACCCGCCGACGGCCGTATCGAAACGCTTGTAGCGCTTGAAAGCCTCTTTGGCCGCCGTTTCGTCCATGCCGATACCCGTATCGGCCACCCGCAGTTCCCCCTCTTTTAACATAACCCTGATGGTACCGTTACGGCGGTTGTATTTGACGGCGTTGGAGAGCAGGTTGTCAATGAGCCTTGCC
>JAMOMS010000087.1 GCA_027067015.1 Campylobacterales bacterium
GGAGAGCCTTCGGATTAATGATCGTCACGGTTACCTGGCTACCGGCGGGCAGGATGGCAAAACCTTTGTCTGGAGCCTGGAGACCGGCAGGCTTATCGCCTCTTTGCCGCACCACGCCGACTTTGTCAATACCATTGCCTTCAGCCCCAACGGCTTATGGGTGGCCACCGGCGGGTATGACAGGAAAATATGGGTGACCAATCTCTCGTCTTTGTCCAAGCGGATGGTATTGAGAGGCCACGGCTCAGCGGTGACCGACCTGCTCTTTTTAAGCAAAAGGCGCCTGGTTTCGGCGGATAAAGAGGGTGAAATTATTGTCTGGAACTACTTTGAGGGCGAAATTGTCAAACGGCTCAAAAAGATGGTAACCGGTGTAACCTCTTTAACTGTTACACCTGACGGCAGGTTTTTGTTTGCTGCGGATAAAAGCGGAGCGGTGGCGCTGTATGACCTTGAGAGTTTCGAGATGCTTAGCCTGCGTTATTTAAGCTACGCCAAACCGATTCGCAAAATTTTGTATGTCATTCAGGGTAACCTGTTGGTCGTGGGGCTTGAAAACGGGGAAGTGACTTTCAACTCGCCCCTCAAAGAGGCCCGGCTGATTGACAAGCTGATCGATCAAAAGCGTTACGGCGAAGCGTTTGAGGTGGTTGAGTCCAATCCCCTGTTGCGCTACAGTAAGCCCTATTTACGATTGGAACAGATATGGAACGGCGCTTACGAGGAGGCGATCGGCTACCTGGAAAGAGGTGAAACCCAGAAAGCCCAGGAGGTGCTGGAGCCGTTTAATACCGACGCCCAGAAGCGGCTTTTGATGCAACAGCTTGTCCATGACTACAAGGAATTCGCCAAATTCAAGTCGGCGGTGGATAACCGCAAATACCCGTTGGCCTACTCATTGGCCAACCAGTACCCCATGCTCAAAGAGAACCGCAACTTTTTAAAGATGGAGAAGGAGTGGGAGCGCCTTTTTGCCAAAGCCAAGCAGTTGGCCCTTCAAGACGGCGGGGAAGATAAGATTCAGGAGCTCTTGAAACCCTTTCGCGGCATCTCCTCCAAAAGCGTGCTCATTCAGACGCTGGTTCGCGAAAAGGAGATTTTCAAACTTTTTATGCGCCTGGTAAAGGCCAGGGAGTACCACAAGGCGCTGGAGCTGGCCAGGCGTTACCCGGCGATTCAGGAGTTGGAAGAGTATAAAAAAATAGAAAAGATAGCCGAAACCATAGAGCAAAAGGCCAAAACGGCCCTTGAGGAGGGGCGCTTCGCCGACGCGGTGCGGTTGGCCCAGCAGTTGCAGGAGTTTCCCGAAAAGAAGAAAACGGCCGATATGCTAATTAGCGAAGCCAACCATTACGCTTCGGCCCTGCGCCTTTTTGCCGAAAAGGATTATAAAGCGATTTTCAGGATGCTGGAGGAGTTTCCCTATCTGGAAGAGACCGATTTGATGCAAAAGCTTGAAAACGCGTGGCAGAAGATGGTGACGCAGGCGGAGCGTTATGCCGCCAAGGCCGATGTGCTGACGCTGAAAAAGATTTTCAGCTCCTTTATGGAGATTCCCCAAAAACGGGGGCGGATTGTGGCCATCTTTAAAACGGCGTATATGGAGATGATTGAGCGACTCTTCAAAAAGGGTGACGAAACGGGCTTACAGCGGGCTATTGAGCGCTATATCGAACTTTTTGGCATGGATGATGAACTGCTCTCCTGGCTGGGTCTGCACGGTATGCGGGGGCAATTTCCAGAGCCGCCCGAGGTGGATCCCCAAACCGTCAATCCCGCTGATTTGCCCGATACGCTGGTATGATCGCGTTTGACCTGGGCTCCAATACCCTGCGGGCGGTACGGATGGATTGCGATACGCTTGAGATAACGGGCCGGTATGAGAAGATCGTCCGCACCGCCGACGGCCTGGCTAAAACGGGCACGATCGCGCCGGAAGCCTTTGAACGGGTCGTTGCGGCGGTCAAGGAGGCCCAAAAGGCGCTGGCGTATGAGCCCGGTGAAGGGGTGGCGGCGGTGGCGACCGAAGCGGTAAGGCAGGCTCGTAACGGCGGGCATTTGCTTGATGAGATCAAAAGGCGCACAGGGGTCGTGTTTCGGGTCATAGACGGTAAAGAGGAGGCGGCCCTGACCCTTGCGGCGGTACGCCACCGGCTGGCGCGGCTGGGGATGACAGAGAGGGCGTTTACCCTGGTGGATATCGGAGGGGGATCGACGGAGGTGACGCTGGCTTGGCCTAAGAGGGTTGAGAGCCGAAGCTTTCGGCTTGGCATTGTGACGTTGAGCCAATCAGGCGAGAGGGCACGACGGCAGAGCATATTGGCCCGGACGGTCCGGGAGATGGCACGCTTTTACAAGGAGCGTGGCGGGGAAGGACCGCTGGTGGCCACGGCGGGTACGCCCACGACCGTGGCGGCTTTGAAACTGGGCATGGATTACGCTTCCTACGATCCCCAAAAGATCAATGGCACACGGGTAAGCCTGCAGGACCTTTCGGCCCAAAAGAGGCGACTGCTGGCGGCTGACGAGAATGAGAGAAAGCGGCTGGTCGGGGTGGGGCGCGAGGATCTGATTGCGACGGGGATAGAGATTTTTGAGGCGTTGATGCGAGCTTTCGGCGTCGAGGAGGCGGTGGTGATCGATGACGGGCTCAGAGAAGGCTCAGCGTTGGTTGGTTGTCGGCAAAAAGCGGGGTAAATAGCGTGTCAAACCGTAATTTAACCCTTCATTGGATATAATCGGTAAATTTCTTAAAACGCAGGAGAGTGCGGCCATGCAGATGAGCGGTGCGCGGATGGTGATCGAGGCGATGAGGCTGGAAGGGGTGGATACCGTTTTCGGCTATCCCGGCGGCGCCATCATGAACGTTTATGACGAGATCTATAAACAAAACGACTTCAAGCATATTCTCACCCGCCATGAGCAGGCGGCGGTGCACGCGGCGGACGGCTACGCCCGCGCCACGGGAAAGGTAGGGGTGGCGTTTGTCACCAGCGGCCCCGGGTTTACCAACGCCGTGACGGGACTGGCGACGGCCTATATGGATTCGGTGCCGCTGGTGGTCATCAGCGGGCAGGTGCCGCTTTCGCTGATCGGTACCGACGCCTTTCAGGAGATTGACGCCACCGGCATCAGCCGCGCCTGCACCAAGCACAACTACCTGGTGCGCAGTGCTGTGGAGTTGCCCAGAATCTTGAAAGAGGCCTTCTACATCGCCGCCAGCGGTCGGCCC
>JAMOMS010000088.1 GCA_027067015.1 Campylobacterales bacterium
ACCTGATCCGCGAAGACAAAGTACACCAGATCTACAGCCAGATGCAGTTGGGACAGGGCGAAAGCGGCATGCAAACCCAGACCCAGGTACTGGTGAAACTGGTTCGCAACCGTGTCATTGAAAAGGGCGACGCCATCCGCGTCTCCACCCGCCCCGACGAGCTCCTCAAAGCCCTCCAAACCCTCTAAGGGGTTACGGGCTCCTTTTTATGGTATCATTGCGCCTAAATTTCGCAAGGATATTGCCATGAGTACCTGGAGCCCTTCAAGCTGGAGAGCCTTTCCTATCAAACAACAACCCGACTATAAAGACCCCTCAGCGGTTCGCCGCATCGAAAAGGAACTGGCCGACTATCCGCCGCTGATTTTCGCCGAAGAGGCCCGAAGCCTGCAAAACAAGCTGGCCAAAGTGGCGGCGGGCGAGGCCTTTTTACTCCAAGGCGGCGACTGCGCCGAAAGTTTCAACGCTTTTCGGGCTGACACCATCAAAAATCTCTTTAAAGTCCTGATGCAGATGGCCGTGGTCATGACCTACGGAAGCGGCAAACCGGTGGTGAAAGTGGGCCGGATCGCCGGACAGTTCGCCAAACCCCGCAGTTCCGATACCGAGACCAAAGACGGCGTGGAACTGCCCAGCTACCGGGGCGATATCGTCAACGACGCCGATTTTCATCCCGACGCCAGGGAACCCAAGCCCGAAAAGCTCCTGCAAGCCTACAACCAATCCGCCGCCACCCTCAACCTTCTGCGGGCCTTCGCCCGGGGCGGCATGGCCGACCTGACCAAGGTACACACCTGGAACCTCGACTTTGTCAAAGACAACGCTTTGGGCAAACGGTACGAGGAGCTGGCCGAGAAAATTACCCAGGCCATGGCTTTCATTCAAGCCTGCGGCATCACCCCCGAAAACACGCCCCAGCTTCACGAAACGGTACTCTACACCTCTCACGAAGCCCTCTTGCTGGGTTATGAGGAGGCGCTGACACGCGTTGACAGCCTTACAGGCGAGTGGTATGACTGTAGCGCCCATATGCTCTGGATCGGTGATAGAACCAGGGAGCTTGACGGCGCCCACGTGGAGTTTTTCCGCGGCATCAAAAACCCCGTCGGCGTCAAAGTAGGCCCCAGCATGAAAGAGGAGGAGCTCATCGCCCTCATCGACAAGCTCAACCCCGACAACATCCCGGGCCGACTTACCCTGATCGTGCGCATGGGCGCCGACAAGGTGGGAGAGCTTTTCCCGCCCCTGCTCAAACGTGTCAAAGCGGAAGGCCGTAATGTGGTCTGGAGTTGCGACCCGATGCACGGCAACACCTTCAAAACCGACAACGGCTTCAAAACCCGGGAGTTTGACAACATTCTTTCCGAGGTTAAGCAATTCTTCCAGATCCACAAAGCCGAAGGCACCGTCGCCGGGGGACTGCACCTGGAGATGACCGGCGAGGATGTGACCGAGTGTACCGGTAGCCAAAGCTGTAACATTACCGTCGACGCGTTGGGCAACCGCTACCATACCCAGTGCGACCCCAGGCTCAACGCCAACCAGGCCCTTGAGATGGCTTTTACGGTCTCTGAATTTTTCAAAAACCTCAAATAACCTTTTTTGGCGGAGCGTTCCGCCGTTTTTGTTTGGTTTTTAGCCAAATTTTCCTATAATGATCCCGTTTTACGACGGGAGACGGTATGGCAGAACATATAAATATCTCTAAAATCATCCAGGAAAGTTGCGAAAAAGTCGAAAAAAGCGCCTCACAAAAAGAGCAAAACGGCGCGCAACCGTTTGAGATTATTCATAGCGCCGTATCGGGCTTTTTTGAAAACCTCACAAAAGCCGGCTATGGTTATGATGTAAGCAACCTTCTTGAGGATTGGGCCCATCAACACTCCCAAGAGTGCCTTAACGTCGCCCACGACAGCCTGGAACACTTCAAAAAAAGCAATACCGCGCTCCAGGACATCACCGAAAATCACGCCATTGAGATTGAGAAAATCGCCCAAAACCGGCGAGAGATCAACGTCAGCTTTTTCAAAGCGCGCTTTAACGACTTTCAACAAGACCTGCTTGTTGAGTTAGAAAACGCCAATCGGGTTATCAAAGATCTGGAAGATGAGATTGAACAGCTTCAAAAACAGGCACATATTGATCCGCTGACCAAACTCTTAAACCGCAAAGCGTTGGAGCTTGACGCGCACGAATTTCTTAAATTCTCCCACGAGAGAAAGCTCGATTTGGTGGCGATGATGATCGACGCGGATAACTTTAAACAGATCAACGACACCTACGGCCATATCGCCGGCGACAAAGTGCTTATTTTGCTGGCCAAACTCTTTCTCTCATCCATTCGCGAAAGCGACAAAGCCTACCGCTACGGCGGAGAGGAGTTTCTTATCCTCTTTACCCGCTCCAAACTCCACGACGTCATTCGCGTCGGAGAGCGGATTATGCAAACGGTTCGTGATCATAAAATCATCTACAAAAACCGTACCATTCGCTTAACTTTGAGTATCGGTCTGACTGAACACCACCGGGGAGATACCCTTGAATCGCTCATTGAAAGAGCCGACGCGGCGGTTTACCGGGCCAAAAAAAACGGAAAAGACCAGATGGTAGTGGCATGAGTCAACCCTTCTTGAACACTTTCGATCTTATCGTTATCGGCGCCACGC
>JAMOMS010000089.1 GCA_027067015.1 Campylobacterales bacterium
CCCAGTAATATCCCCGGTCTTTTCGCATATTTTTCACGTACCCTTCCCAGGTCTTTCCCGCCTGGATCGTCTCCCACATCTCTTTAAACGCTGATTTGGGCATATCAGGATGGCGCAAAATATTGTGGGGCCGGCCAATGAGCTCTTCGGGGGCGTAACCGGAAATCTGCGCAAAGGTCTCGTTGACGTAGGTAATGACACCATGAAGATCGGTACGCGAAATGATCACCTCCCCTTCGGGCACCTCGGTCTCGATAAACATATCAAAAGCGGTATCCATCCATCACTCCTTACACGGTTTCAATGAAAACGATTATATCACGATCCCAAAGCGAGTGAGAGCAAAAAGGGGTAGATGAGTACATTGATCCAGGGCATCCAGGGCGCAAGCGGCTGAGAGAGCATGGCGGCCATTTCGGGGCTTACCCGCCCCTCTTCCAGGCGTTGTACCATCCAGATTTTCAAGGCCAAATCACTCGCCTTCATCACCACCATCATGCCAAGCAGTGTACCATTGAAGCCGTAAGCCACATAGAGAAAAAGGGTCCACCACAACGATGGATGCATAAAAAAGAGTACAAAAAGATGCCGCCGCCAGTAGGCGCGTACCCGCCCCAGCAGGGCCCCCAGCGTGGGCGCGCTTTGCCAAAGGCTCTCATACACTTCGGCGACCAGCAAAACTGCCGTTGCCTCGGCGGCAGAAACACTCACCATGTCAGCTGTCGTAACCTTGGGGGTTACTGCTTTGCCACCGCCAGGCGTCTTCGCACATACGGCGCATATCGTAGCGGGCTTCCCAGCCCAGAAGCTCTTTCGCCTTGGCGGGATCGGCGTAACAGGCCGCTATATCACCGGGCCGACGATCGACAATGCGGTAGGGAACAGGCCGGTTTGAGGCCTCCTCGAAAGCTTTGACCACCTCCAGCACGCTGTAGCCGTTGCCCGTCCCCAGGTTGATAGCCTCGCACATCGGTTTTCTCAGCGCTTTGAGCGCCGCCACGTGCCCTTTGGCCAGATCGACTACGTGAATGTAGTCACGCACCCCCGTGCCGTCTTTGGTAGGGTAGTCACCCCCAAAGACACGCAGATACTCCAGCCGTCCCACGGCCACCTGCGACACATAGGGCATCAGGTTGTTGGGAATATCCCTGGGATCTTCGCCGATCAACCCGCTCTCGTGGGCGCCTACGGGGTTGAAGTAGCGCAAAATCGCCATACGCCACGTCGGTTCGGCGACAAAGAGATCCCTTAAAATCTCTTCGATCATCAGCTTTGTCCGCCCGTAGGGGTTGGTGGCGCTTAAAGGGTGCTTCTCATCCAGCGGCAGATATTGCGGATCGCCGTAGACGGTGGCCGAAGAGCTGAATACCAGGGTTTTTATCCCTTTTTGTCGCATCGCCTCCAGAAGTGTGACGGTACCGCAGACGTTGTTGTCGTAATAGGACAGAGGCTTTTGTACCGACTCGCCCACCGCTTTGAGACCGGCGAAGTGAATCACCGCCTCACACCCCTCCATCGCCGACAAAAGGGCTGTTTTGTCCCGAATATCCCCTTCGACAAAAGCGACGGGTTTGCCGGTAATGCGCTCCACACGCCTGAGCGACTCGACCGAAGCGTTGGAGAGGTTGTCGTACACCACCACCTCATAGCCCGCTTCCAGCAGTTCCACGCAGGTGTGCGAACCGATATAGCCGGCGCCGCCGGTAACAAAAACTTTTTCCATTTAACCCTCGTGGGTGGCGACAAATTTCATCATATCCACCATACGATCGCTGTAACCCCACTCGTTATCGTACCAGGCTACCACTTTGACGGTTTTTTCGTCCACAATGCGGGTCAGATCCTGCACATACACGGCGCCGGACTCGCAACCGACAAAATCGCCCGACACCCGTTTGTCGCGATCGACAATGACCATCTTGGGATTCTCCCGGGCCGCTTTGTCAAACGCTGAATCGATCATCTCGGCGGTCACGGGGGTTTTGAGGTTGACCGTCAGATCCACCATCGACACGTCTGCGGTGGGAACCCGCACGGCAAAGCCGTTGAGTTTGCCCTTAAGATGCGGCATCACCAGGCCGATCGCCTTGGCCGCGCCGGTAGAGGTGGGAATCATGTTGATCGCCGCGGCACGGGCCCGTCGGAAATCTTTTTTGTGTTTGACATCCAGCAGGTTCTGGTCGTTGGTGTAGGAGTGGATGGTGGTCATCAGGCCGTTTTCAATGCCAAAAGCGTCATCTAAAACCTTGCAGATGGGCGCCAGGCAGTTGGTGGTACAACTGGCGTTGGAGATAATGGCCTCCCCTTGGTAATCACGGGTGTTGATATCCATCACGTAGGTGGGGGTATCATCTTTGGCGGGCGCGCTCATCACCACCTTTTTGACGCTCCCTTTGAGGTAGTGTTTGGCCTTTTCGGTGGTCAAAAAGACGCCGGTGCACTCGGCCACCACTTCCGCGCCGGTACTGCCGAAATCGAGTTTGTCGATATCCCGCTCGCTGAACATCCGTACCGGCTTGCCGGCGATTTCGAGGGTATTGTCGTCAATCACTTTTGCGTCAATTCCCCGGTGGACGCTGTCATATTTGAGCAGATGCACCAGCATCTCAGGCGTGGCGGTGGTATTAAGCGCTACCAGCTCCATATCCTCGCGCTCCATGACCAGTTTAATAATACAAAGGCCGATCCGTCCCGTGCCGTTGACCGCGACTTTGACTGCCATGTTTCTCTCCTTTTTCATAAAATAAAAGATCTTAAAATGTCGGCGATTATAGCGCATAAAATCATAAAAATCGTTAAATTTCCAAAAGAGTCCGGGTCTCGCGGGCAATGGCCCGCTCCTCGTCCGCGGGCACCACCAGCACCCGCACCTTTGCCTCTTTGGCGCTGATATCCCGCGCGTGGCGGGCGTTTTTTGCCTCATCCAGCACCACGCCAAAGGGCCCGAGTCCCTCACAGACCATCTGCCTGATCTTCTCAGCCCGTTCCCCCACGCCGCCGGTAAAGACCAGCGCGTCCACGCCGCCAAGTTCCAGCCAGTAGGCGCCAAGATAACGGCGAATCTGCTGAACGTAAACGGCCAGCGCCTCCCGCGCCGTCTCCTCGCCCGCCTCCGCGCGCCGAAGCACCGTCCGCATATCCGAATCGCCGCAAAGCCCCTTGAGGCCGCCCTCTTTCTCCATCAACGCCTGCGGATCGTACCCCAACGCTTCCAGC
>JAMOMS010000090.1 GCA_027067015.1 Campylobacterales bacterium
GAATGCCTTGAATCAGAATGGAGAGCGCCTGCAAAAAGGAGATACGCAGTTTTTCCAGGGGTGAGAGGGAGGGAAAGGTTTTAACGTAAATGATCGCCGCTACCGCCAATGCGCCAAAAAGCGCCGCCAATAACCAGGTTTCGATCATGCCTGAAGCTACCGCCAACACGGCGGTAGCGATAAGTGTGGAGAGCAGGAGCGAACTGGTAACAAACAGAGATATCTTGGCCATCTGTTTTTGGGTCAGGCCGATTTTGGAGGCCAGCGCCTGACGGCCGACCAGGTGAAAAATGTTGCCCGGCAGGTATTTGGCGATCTCGGTTTTGGCGAAATAGTAGTAGGAAAAGAGATAGGGAAAGGGTTTTTGGCGATAGTTGAGCACCACCCTGTGCCAGGCGTAGATACCGGTAAAGTGGGAGAACATATTAAACAAAACCATGGGAATAAAGAGCCATTTGAAACGATCAAAACGTGCCAACAGCTCGCTAAAAGAGTACTTTTGAAAAAGTACGTAAAAAACAAACAAAATACCGGCAACGCCCAACAATTTACCGAATGTTACCGCCAGGTTTTTAAGTTTTGTTTTATCAATCTGCATGGTGCTCCAGAGGGGTAAAAATTTTCTCTTCCAAAATCTCTTTGGCTTTGTGGTTGCTTAGTTTGCTCTCATAGGCTCTGCGGGCGTTTTGGCCCACTTTTTTAAGAAGATCGGGGTTGTTTTTGATCTCTATGATGCGATCGGCCAGGGTTTGGGGACGGATGTCGGGAACGAAAAAGATATCCACGTTATCCTCAAACGCCTCTTGCATCGCATCCGTTTTGAGCGTCAAGTGAGGGCGGCCCACCCTGAACGCGTCGTTGGTTTTATTAAGCACCACGCTGTTGGCCCGCTCACCGGTGTTGAAAAGGCCCAGGTTGATGTCGCAGGCGTTGTAGTAGCGGTTGAGCTCTGAAAGCGGCATGAAGCCTTTGAAGTCGATATTTTTCAGGTCGTATTTTTTGGCAAGATCCCGGCACTTTTGGTAGTCGGGTCCTTGGCCTATCATCAAAAAACGCACCTTTTCGCCGCGTTCTTGCAATATCCTGGCAGTTTCGATGATGACGGGGGTCCCGTGGAGAGGAATGTAACTGCCCACATATAACACCGTAAAGTCTTCATGATAGCGGGGGACATCGACGGAGAAGACCTGCGATTCGTCTATGGTTAGGTGGACTTTGACAAACTTTTGGCGCGGCACGTCGTAGGTTTGGCTGAGTGTGTCGATCAGCTTTTGGGTATCGACGATGACATAGTCGGCCTGTTTGAGCGCCTTTTGCTCCAGTCGAAAGATAAAGCGGCCCATCAGCGAATCGGGCGAAAAGAGTTTGCGATCAATACAGAGCATATCGTAAATAGAGAGGTAAAAATCAAAAACGATCGGCTTTTTGGTAAAAAAGCGGATATAGGGGACCAGGAAGTGGCCCATATAGGCGACAAACACAAAATCGGCCGAGGGAATTTTAAAGGGCAGGCACGCCAGCACTTTTGGGATACGCAGGGGATAGCTTTTGGCAGAGCTGACGCATTCGGCATACTCAAAGCGCTCCCGCAGGGTTTGGCGATGAAAGCGGTTGCGCGAAATGGTCGGTTTGTCGGCGCAGGTAAAAAGAACTCTCATGCTCTACTGCTTCTTGCCGGCGGCTTTGTCGTATTTCTCTTTCATCTCTTCATAGCGGATCTCTTCCAACAGCTTGCGGTTGACCGAAAGCAGGTCGGCCACAAAGGCGATGAGCCCGGTTTGCACGCCCATGCCCATCAAGACGCCCGAGAGAATCACCGACTGGATATGCCCGTCGCCGTCTCCCGTGAAGTAGAAGTAAAGGTATCGGAGCGCCAGAAGAAAGCCGGTACCAAAGAGTATGGCGGCGATGGTCATGAAAAATTGAAACGATTTGTAAACCACGAAGATCCGCACAATGGTCACCACCGACTTTTTGATGTAGTTGGGGATGGAAGAAAAAAGGCGCGAAGGGCGCAGGTAACCGTTGGTGCGAATGGGCACGGAGGTGATGGCCATGTTTTTTTGACCCGCCTGGATGATGGTCTCCAAGGTATAGGTGTAGTTGTTGTAGACATTTAGGCGCATGGCGCAGTCTCTACTGATGGCCCGAAAGCCGCTGGGGGCGTCGGGAATGTCGGTGCGGCTGGCTTTGCGCACCACCCAGGAGCCCAGTTTTTGCAGAAGCTTTTTGGTTTTGGAGAAGTGCTCCGTCTCATCGATGGGGCGCGCGCCGATAACGTATTCGGCTTTGCCTTCCAGAATCGGTTTGACCAGCTTGGGAATATCGTCGGCCCGATACTGGTTGTCGGCGTCGGTGTTGACGATGACGTCGGCACCCTGGCGCAGACACTCTTTGATGCCGGCCATGAAGCCGCGGGCCAGGCCCTGATTGAATTTAAGATCGACGATATGGTCTACCCCGTGCTGTTTGGCCACTTCGACGGTGTTGTCGGTACTGCCGTCGTTGATAACCAACCATTCGACTTTGTCAAACCCCTCGACCTCCCTGGGAAGATCCGCCAGGGTAATGGGCAGGGTTTCGGCTTCGTTGTAGCAGGGAATCTGGATAATCAGTTTCATTCAGGGCTCCTGTTATCGATAAAAGAGAAGAAAATAGAAAAAACTGCCGTAAAGGGCGTGAAATGTCGCTATCAAGACCATGACGTTCCAGATAAAAAAGCGTTTGAGCTTGTCTACGACAAATGACGACAATATAGCAAACGATACCATAAAAGGTAATAAATAGCGGGGTTGCAGGCCGCCTAAGTAGCCGTTTTTGAGATGCGCTTTGTAGGAGAAGAAAAACTGTACCGTCTCCACGCTGAAAAAGGCGAGCAGGCCCACCTTGCCAAGTAGGCAGAGGCTACGGTCGTTTTCTTCCTTGGGGCAGGGCAGAAAGAGTCCGAAGATCGCCAGGAGATGCAGAAAAATGGAACCCCACACACCCCACCAGGTGGCGTGTCCAAAGGAGTGGTGGGAGTGAATGCCGAACCATCCGCCCTGAATATAGTGGAGCATACGTCCAAACCATTCTTTGAGTGAAAGGTGCAGACGCGATTCCGGCGGAACGTAAAACGGCGAATGCAAGAAGGCTTGGGGGTGGGTTTTGTCATATGTCGGGATCAAACCGTGATATGTTAGAAGAATATTAATTTGATAATAAAGCACTACAAC
>JAMOMS010000091.1 GCA_027067015.1 Campylobacterales bacterium
AGGATATTCAAAACCCCTCCCGCATCGCGCTCTTTAAAGACCTGCTCATGACTGCCCGCCGCTTTGTCAAACAGGCGTATCTGCCCGATGTCTACATGGCGGGCACCATGTACGCCGATGAGGCGCTGGACGGCACCGGCGCGGGGCTGAAAAACTACATGGCCTACGGCGATTTCCGGTTGGACGATACCGGTTTTTACAACGCCAAACTCCTCTTCCCCGGCGGCGTGGTGCTGGGCGGCGATTTGAGCAAGGTTATTCCGGTCGATCAGAGCAAGATCGCCGAAGATGTCACCCACAGCTGGTACGAGGGCGACAAGCCCCTGCACCCCTTCGACGGCAAAACCGATCCGCAATACACGGGCTTTGGCAAAAAAGAGAACGGCATCGCCTACCTGGATACCAAGGGCAAATACAGCTGGATCAAATCGCCCATTTACGACGACAACCGGGTCGAGGTGGGGCCGTTGGCGCGGATGATCGTGGGTGTGGCCGCCAAGGATGAGCGCATTAGCGAGTATGTGATGAAGTTTCTCAAAAACGGCAACCTGCCTACCAAGGTGCTCTTTTCTACCGTGGGCCGTACGGCGGGCCGGGCCATCGAGACCGAACTGATGGCCGACGTGATGGTCGAGTGGGTGGACGAGTTGGCCGCCAACGTGGCTGGAGGCGATCTTTCTACGTGGACGGAGTTTGACTTTGACAAGGTGAGCAAAGATGCCAAAGGCTACGGCATGGCCGAGGCGCCCCGGGGGGCGCTGGGGCATTGGGTGCGCATTGAAAACGGCAAAGTGGCCAACTATCAGGCGGTGGTGCCCTCTACGTGGAACGCCGCGCCCCGGGACCACAAGGGACGCATGGGGGCGTATGAAGCGAGCCTGATCGGCACCAAAGTGGCCGATCCCGAACAGCCGCTTGAGATTTTGCGCACCATCCACAGTTTCGACCCCTGTATCGCCTGCGCGGTGCATATTGTCGATACCAAAGGCAAAGAGCTGGGTGTTTACAAGGTCGATACGGCCTGCGCCATTTAAGGAGGTCGCCATGAAACCCGGATACAAATCGGTCAAACGGATGACCACGGCGGGGCGGATCATTCACTGGGTCAACGCCTTTTCGATTTTGGCGGCGGTGATCACGGGGCTTTACATCGCCCACCCCTATTACCAAAGCTTCATCGCCGAAGGGGCGGTGGACAAGTATGTGATGGCCTGGAACCGCTGGATTCACTTTATCGGGGCGATCATTCTGGATGTCACCTCCATCGTGATCGCCTATCTCTACTTCTTCAGCCGGTTTGAGAAGCCTTATAAAAAGGTGTTGCCCACCCCCTCCAACATCAAGGAGTTCATTGAGGTGGTGCTAAATCTCCTGACGCTGAACCGGCGCAAGAAGTTTGACAGCTCCCACGCCGACAGTTTCAATACGGTCTACTTCACCATTTTGCACCTGCTGTTGGCGTGGATGCTTTTGACGGGTCTGCAACTGTACGTGCACGGCCTGGAGTCGGGGCTTAGCTCTATCGGCGGTTGGTGGCCGGCCATGCTGCACCTCTTTACCGACTGGACCATCGCGGCAACCGGCGGCACGCTGATGGATGTGCGCATCAGCCACCACTACACCATGTGGCTCATTGTGGTCTGGACCATGTTTCACATCTATTACCAGGTGTGGCGCACCATCTACTGGCGTGAAGGCGACATCGCCATCGCCTTTGGCGGTGAGAAGTTTGTCAAAGAGGCCAAATAGGTGGAGCCATACAGCGATACGGTTGTTATCGGTATCGGCAACATCCTCTTCAAAGACGAGGGGGTGGGGGTGTACGCCGCCAAGTATCTGGAGGAGAACTATACATTCTCTCCCGAAGTCGATATCATAGACGGCGGCACCCTGGGGTTTAAACTGATGAACTACTACCAGAGCTACAAGAAGGTGATTATTCTTGATACCGTCAGCATTGACGATACGCCGGGATCGGTTTACAACCTTCCCGCCCGTGAGCTGATGGGGCTGGGGGCCTACCGCAAAACCGCCCACGAGGTGGAGGTGGTGGAGATGCTGGAGATCTGTTCACTCCTGGAGCATATGGCCGAGGTCAATGTTATCGGCATTGTCCCCCGCGAGATCGAGTGTGTCGATATTTCCCTGACACCTGAGCTCATGCCCCATGTGCCGGTGATGGTGGAAGAGACACTGCGTGAACTGGCCCGCGCGGGCATTACGGCCAGGCCCAAAGCGGGGCGGTCGCTGGAGGCGATTATTTCGGCCTACAACGCCCCTACCATGGCGAAACCGTAAAGCGGTTGGTTCGGGTGCGAGAGCCCGTCACTCCTGTCGCTCTCGCATCCTGACGATCCGCTTTGAGACGCTTGATAAGGAAAAGAGATGGCATTTGTCTTTACGTTGGAGTTTGAGGCGCCCTACCGGTATATTCGTGATTTTATCGACGCCCTGGCCAAAGAGCGGGGCGTGGCGGTTTCGGTGGTGCAAAGCGAGGGGGCCGTCACCGTCACGGCCGATGACAACACCCCCGGTTTGGCGGAATTTTTCGAGGCGCTGGCGCAGGTTCTGCCCGCCTCTTTGTATATGAGAGGCTCTTCCCACAAGAGCGTGGAGGGCCCCGCGCCCGCTTTACGGCAGGAAAAGAGCGAACGCCTCCCCCGTACCCTGGGGCTGTGCCCGCGCTGTATGAAGGAGATGTTTGACCCCGCCTCAAGGCGCTACTACTACCCCTTTACCCACTGCAACTTCTGCGGGGCCCAACACCCTTTCGCGGAGCGCTACCCTTTTACGCGCCAAAACAGCGTCATGCGTTTTTTGGTACCGTGCGAGGAGTGTTTGCAAGAGTCGGTGCGCAACCCCTTTAGAGAAGACGCCCCGCTGATCAGTTGCCACGATTGCGGGGTGCCGGTGCGGCTGGAAGCGGGCGGAAAAAGTAAGATCGCCAACGACGCGGGCAGTTTCAAAAAGCTCTTTGAAACCGTCGCCGGGGCGATTGCCGACGGCAAGCGGGTATTGGTGAAGAGCTTGATGGGGTGGCGCCTCTTTTACGACGGCGCCCGGCACGGGGCCAAAGGGGCGGTCTTACTGCTTACCGACGCTGTCAGCCTGCCCGAAACGCTGGCGGTGATCGGGGAGGAGACACGGGCGCTGATGAGCCTGGAGCGGCCCCTGCTTTGGGCGGCGGTGG
>JAMOMS010000092.1 GCA_027067015.1 Campylobacterales bacterium
GCCCCATCCCGAAGGGTACCGCAAGGCGTTAAGAGCCGCCAAGCTGGCCGAGAAGTTTGACCTGCCCATTCTCATGCTCATTGACACCCCAGGCGCCTATCCGGGCCTGGGGGCCGAGGAGCGGGGGCAGAGCGAGGCAATCGCCCGCAATTTGCTGGAGCTTAGCCGTCTGGATACCGTGACGGTTTCCGTGGTGATCGGCGAAGGAGGTAGCGGCGGGGCGCTGGCTATCGGTGTGGCGGATCGGCTGGCCATGATGCGCTACTCGGTCTTTAGTGTCATCTCTCCCGAAGGGTGTGCCGCCATTTTGTGGAACGACCCGGCCAAAGTGGAACAGGCCACCAAGGCGCTTAAAATCACCCCCGACGCTTTGAAAGAGATGCGGTTGATCGACGACATTATCGACGAGCCGCTAATAGGTGCCCATCGTGACAAAGAGGGGGCGGCCGAAGCGGTGAAAACCTATTTTCTTGAAAGTGTTAAAAGCCTGCGTGAGCTTCCCGCTCAGGAGCGCATGGCCAAGCGCTATGAGAAGATGATGGGGTTTGGGGCTTTCGCGGAGTCGCAAAAAGCAGAGTCGTAAAACGGTTTGATAATCAAAAAGAAAAGGGCCAAAGCGTAACGCTTTGGCCCTTTTTGCGTTGTATCGTGTGGCAAAGAGGCGAGAGCGCCTCTGTTGATTTTAGAGGTTGTGCTCTTTTTTGTACTCAAGAATCATGCGATAGGCTTCATCTTTGAGGCGCAGTTTCTCTTTTTTGAGCTTCTCAAGCTCCAGATCATCCATATGCAAACGTCCCTCTTCCGCTTCGGTGACGGTTTTGTCCAGTTCGTTGTGTTTTTCAAAGATTTTCGCAAAATGCGCGTTTTCGACCTTCAGTTTGCTGATGATGTCGCGGTATTCGTGAAGCATCGTCTCTCCTGTTGAAATTTTCCCGATTATAGTCTATCTTGACTTATCAAGTCCTGTAATCGGCGTTGATTTTGACGTATTCATGGCCAAGATCGCACCCGTAGGCGGTAAAGGCCCCCTCGCCCACGCCAAGGTGGCAGTGGATGGTAAAGGCGCTTCTTTTCATCACTTCGGCGGCCCTTTTTTCGATCTCTTCGTCAAAGAGAATCTCCCCTTTGTCGTACACGGTCACGTTGCCAAACGTGATGGTAAGCGTCGCCGGGTCGCAGGTTACGCCGCTGGCACCGACGGTCGAGGCGATGCGGCCCCAGTTGGGGTCTTCGCCGTAAAGGGCGGTTTTGACCAGCAAGGAGTTGCTCAGCGCCTTGGCGCAGATCTCCGCCTCCGCTTCATTGAGGGCGCCGGTTACTTTGAAGGCGACGCATTTGCTCGCCCCCTCGCCGTCGGCGACGATCTTGAGGGCGAGTTCGTGCAGTAGGCGTTTGAGCGCCTCCGCAAAAGCCTCTTTTTCGTACACGCCGCTTGCGCCGTTGGCCAACAGCATCACCGTGTCGTTGGTGGAGGTGTCGCCGTCGACGCTGATGGCGTTGAAGGTGGTTTTGACACCCTCTTGCAAAATCTTTCGCATGGTATCGGTGGGTACGGCGGCATCGGTGGTGATGAAGCAGAGCATGGTGGCCATGGCGGGGTTGATCATCCCCGCGCCCTTGGCCATGGCGCCGATGCGAAAGCTTCGGCCCCCTTGCAAAGTCACTTCAAACGCGACCTGCTTGGGGTAGCTGTCGGTGGTCATGATGGCTTTGGCGGCGGCATCGGGGTTTTTGGCGTGCAGGTCAAACCGCTCAAGGCCCGCCGTGAGTTTGGCTTTGGGCAGGCGCACGCCGATGACGCCGGTAGAGCTCATGACGGGATTTTCAATGGCCGGAAAAAGCGTTTGGGCGTGATGTAAAATCTCCTCAATATCGGCAATGCCCGCCTCGCCCGTCATGGCGTTGGCGTTTTTGGCGTTGATGAGCACGAAGTTGGTGCGGGTGATGTCGTGCTTTTGAAAATGTTTGATGGGAGCCGCCTGAAAGCGGTTGGCGGTAAAGACGGCGGCGGTGTCGCACGGGGTGTCGGCGTAGATAAAGGCCATGTCTTTGGCGCCGTTTGGCTTAAGACCGGCGGCGATGCCGTCGGCGAAGAAGCCTTCGGGCGCGCAGACGCCGCCTTCAATGGGGGTGATGGTATACATGGATGCTCCTTTTTGAGGCAAAAAAAAAGGGCCGAAGGCTTGCGCCCCCGGCCCCTTTTTCGGTAGCTTCCCGGCCTTAGGCCAGGCCGCCTTTTTTCTTCATGGTCCGAAGCGTAGAGGCCGCGACGCGGATCTTCTTACGGGTGCCGTCTTCCAGGGTAACGCGAACCGTGCGGAGGTTCGGCAGGAAGCGGCGTTTGGTTTTGTTGTGCGCGTGGCTGACGTTGTAACCGGTCATCGGGCCTTTGCCCGTTACTTGACATTTTCTTGCCATGATTCGTGCCTTTAAAATTACAGGGATAAAAAGTTGGCAAATTCTATAGAAATAAACCAAAAAATCCGCTTAAATTAAGAAGTTTTTTATCTCTTGTTTCTGTTTTAAATTTTTACGATAGAATACAAAAGAGCTGTTTCAACACCATTTAAAGGTTATACGCGCGATGATTACGGCAGAGCAGTTAAACCGTTACCTTAAAAACGTGCCGCCGCTTCCCGAGACGTTGAGAAAGACGTTGGAAGCGTTGGATCAGGGCGATCTGGCCGGCTCAGCCAAAGAGGCCGAAAAGGACCGGGCACTGGTTTTTTATTTAAAAGGTGTCGTCAACAGCGCCGCTTTTGGTTTCAAAAGCGAATTAAACGACGTGCCGCAGATCTTTTCGGCCCTGGGAATCCAGCGGGCCAGGCAACTGCTTTACGCCTATATGGTGGCTTCCATGGCCCCGGAGACGTGGGGCTATTTTGATCTGGATACCGAGCATTTCAGGGATTTTCAGGTCACGATGATGCGTCAGTGGGAGCGTATTATCAAAGCGGAAAACGCGCCGGAATCCTATCTGGCCGCGTCGGCCCTTTTGGGCGCCGGGTTGGTGGTAGCCGACGCCGTTTTCGCCGAGCGGGCCAAAGATGTGGCGCTTTTACAGTCGATGGAGGATCTGACGCTGGATACCATTTTGGAGCGGATTAGCGGCGTGGACTTTGCCAAACTGGTAGGGATGATCGCGAAAAAGTGGGAGGTGAGTGCTGAGGTTGCGGAAGTGGTATTACTGGCTTTCGGGAAAAGGGCGTGCGACAAAGAGGCGACCTCTTGCCGTCTGGCCAAACTCCTGCACCTACTGCTCTTTTACGCCCTCAGCCGTCCGGCCATGATGCGGGCGGGCGTGAACGGTTTTGTGACGTTCAACCCCGCCTTCTCGGAAGATGTGACGGCCCGTTTTCAAGAGATAGTGGAGATCGCATGAGACCGGTTATCAAAAAGCAGAGGGTTGCCGTTTTCTATCCCCAGGGTTTTCTGGACGGCAACAGCGCCTCGGAACTGATTACCATTCCCGATATGCAGGCGGTAAAGGCTTCCAACGCCGTGGTGGTAGTCGTTTCGATGAAACGGGTGGTTTTTTTCAATAAAAACGGGATCCAGATTATTCTGGACGCCTTGAGTAAACTCCAAAAAGAGATGAAACTGACCATCGGTTTTTGTGACTACAACAAACAGCAGTACGAGGCTTTTTTCAAATACTTTAATAAAGATGTGCCTTTCTCACTCTTTAAGACTTTGGATATCGCCATGCTCTTTGGCGGGGTGCATAAAGAGGAGGAGAAGGAGGGCAATGTGCTGGTCTGGCATGAAGATCCCACCCAGCGCAGTATGCAGGCCATTGAGGTGTATGACCGGGGGTTTACGCCCGTCGTGGCCCAAACCGAGGAGGATTTCCTGGCCCGACGCAAGGATGAGAAGCTCTTTTACGCCGTGGTGGAGATGAGCTATCTGGGGTTGATGGCCAACCGCATCGCCGCCAAGACCCGGGGCAACTGCGTTATCTACTACCTCAAAGGCTTTCTTGACGGGTCGGTAACGGAGCAGTTTGACGTGCTCTATCACCAAAACTGCCTCAAGGTCGGCTTTCAGCTCTTTATGTTTGACGCCACGCGGGTCAGTTCGCTCAATATTCACGCCGCCAACTTCTTCTCCCGCCTCTCAACCGCCGGGGCCGAGTACGGGGCGCTGATCGCTATTGTGGGATTGGATATGGAGAAAACCCCCAAGGCTTTCGTGGAGGAGTTGGAGGACGCGGGGATTATGTTTTTTGAGAATGAATCCGACTTTTTTGCCGACGAGACGGTGCAATCCATGAGCGGCGGCGGGGCGGCCGTGAAGAAAGAGAAGAACAAACTTACCAAAGCCATGGTGGCCAAATTGCCGGTTTTCGTGGACGCGACGCTGGATACGTTGGAGATGATGACGGGGATGGAAGCGGTAAAAGAGGGTATGAATGTCCGGGCGTTTGAGGCAAGCGCTGAGCGTTTGATGGGCAGTTCCATCGCCTTTTACGGCGATATCGACGGACGTATTACCCTGGTGATGCCGCGGGAATTGGTAAAAAAAGCGTGCGCGCTACTGATTGGGGAGGAGAGTGACGACACCGAGATTTTGGCCGACGCCCTCAGTGAGCTGGTTAATATTATCGCCGGTAAATCCAAAACCCATCTGCAGGAGAACCGCACCCATATCAACATTACCCTGCCGCGCAACTATCTGGAACTGGAAGATTTGAAGCAGACATTGCAGGGGATCCAAGGGGTTCAGGTCGATTTCAGGTTCGGGGATTATCCTTTCATCTTCTATCTTAGCCCCTAAGGAGACGCCATGCTGGTTGCCCCCAGTATCCTTTCGGCCGATTTCGGCCACTTGGCCCGTGACGTCAAAGCGATCTGCGACGCCGGGTGTGATCTGGTGCATGTGGATGTGATGGACGGCCATTTTGTTCCCAACCTTACCATCGGCCCCGTGGTGGTTGAGGCGGTGGCCAAAGCCGCGACCAAACCGCTGGACATTCACCTGATGGTGGAGAACAACACCTTTTTCGTCGATCTCTTCGCGCCCATCAACCCTGAATTTATCTCATTTCATATTGAGGAAGAGAAGCACCCCCATCGCCTGATTCAAAAGATTCGCGCTCTTGGCATTCGCCCGGTCGTGGTGCTCAACCCCCATACCCGACCCGAAAGCGTGGAGTTTTTGCTTGAGGAGCTGGATATGGTTTTGCTTATGAGCGTCAACCCGGGATTTGGGGGGCAAACGTTCATTCCTTCGGTAATCGAGAAGGCCAAACGGCTCAAAGAGATGATACAAAAGCGCAATCCCAAATGCCTGATAGAAGTGGACGGCGGCGTGAACGACCAAAACATCCATGCGCTCAAAGCCGCCGGCGTGGATGTGGCGGTGGCCGGCAGTTACGTCTTCAAACACGCCGACATCAAGGCGGCCATTGAGAGTCTGAAGGTATGAGGCCAAGGGTTAAGATTTGCGGCATTACCAACCTTGAAGACGCCTTAGCGGCCGTGCGGGCCGGGGCGGACGCGCTGGGATTTGTCTTTTATGAGAAATCTCCCCGATTCGTCACCCCCGAAGCGGCGGCGAAGATCGCGGCCAAGATTCCGCCGTTTGTGGAGCGGGTGGGGCTTTTTGTCAATGAAGAGCCTAAAACGGTCGACGCGATCTGCGAAGAAGCGGGCATGGGCCTGGCGCAGATACACTTTGAGGTGGATGAGCGTTACCTCAAAGCGCTCAAAACCAAAGCCCTGCCGGTGGTGCGGGCAAAGTCGCCTGAAGATGTGCATAGGTTTTCGGGGCGTTTCAGGCTGGTGGACGCTTACTGCGAAGCCTACGGCGGCATGGGCAAACGGCTCAACCTGGCGTGGTTTGAGGGGGCCGATTGCGAGCGAATCGTCATTGCGGGAGGATTGCGGCCTGACAACGTGGCCGAGGTATTGCCCTACGGCTTTTACGGGGTGGATGTCAGTAGCGGCGTGGAAGCGGCCAGGGGCAAGAAAGAGGCGGCGAAGATGGAAGCGTTTGTAGGGGCGGTTAAAGGCGGGATGTGAGAAACTTGATAGACTCTCTTGTTACGGCGCTCAAAAAAGAGGGCGGCGTGATGGCGAGAGAGCGATTTGAGGCACTGTTGCAAAAGGGGCGGGATTCTTTGTTTGAGGATGCCGATACCCTGCTTGAGTTGGTGATCGCTTCAGGCGTGCCGATTGCCGTGGAAGAGGGGACGGTACGGCTTTTAAGCGCTTTTCGTCCCTGGCGGGAAGAGACCTTTTGCGTGGTGGATATTGAGACCAACGGCAGTGTGCCGAGCCGTTCGCAGATTATTGAGATCGGGGCATTGAAGTGGCGAAACGGCGAGATTGTCGGGCGTTTTGAGAGTTTCGCGGCCTGTAGCTATTTGCCTGAGAATATCAGCGAAATTACCGGCATTTATCCTGAAGATCTCAAAGACGCGCCGCCGCTTTTTAAAGTGTTGGGCGATTTTCGCGCCTTTTTGGGGGACGCGCTTTTTGTGGCCCACAATATCTCGTTTGATTATAACTTTATCTCCCACTCGTTGGAGCGGTTTGGCCTTGGGGTTTTGGGCAATCGCAGGCTCTGTACCATTGAGCTGGCCCGGCGAACCATCGAGGCGGAGCGCTACGGGCTGGGACATCTGAATATCGCCCTGGATATCAATACGCTGGTGCATCACCGCGCCTTTGCCGATGCCCTGACCGCTTCAAAAGTTCTGGAGATCGGGCTTGGAAAGCTTCCTGCGCAGGTTATAACCTCCGAAGAGCTGATTGATTTTACCAAACTGCCTGTCGCCAAAGCCAAACGGCTTCAGGCGATGTGATCGATATAGTCGTTTTTAAAAGCCACGTAACGTTTGGCCGAGGCGTAGAGTTCGGCCACCTCTTCGTCGGTTAGCTTGCGCACAACTTTGGCCGGAGAGCCGAGAATCAGGCTTCTTGGCGGAAAGACCTTGCCGCCCGTTACCAGCGCCCCCGCGCCCACAATGGACTCTTTGCCGATCACCGCGCCGTCAAGAATGGTGCTGTTCATACCGATCAGACATCCGTCTTCAATGGTGCATCCGTGCAGCATTACCCGATGGCCGACGGTGACGTCGTTGCCGATGATCGTGGGATAGCCGTCGCTCATGTCGGGCTTTTTGTAGTGGGTGACGTGGATCATGGTTAGATCCTGGATATTGGTGCGGTCCCCGATGCGGATTTTGTGCACGTCGCCGCGAATGACACACCCAAACCAGATGGAACACTCCTTACCCGTCTCCACATTGCCCACGATCGTGGCGTCGGGGGCGATCCATGTGTTTTGGCCGAACTTGGGAAACCACTCTTTGTAGCGCAGTAGCATGATAATCCTTTTATAGCAGTTTGACAAGACCGCCGTAGCGGGCTATATGTCTGTCGACACTCAAAAGTATCAAATCCTCACTCACAGCCTGGGCAATCAGCATCCGGTCGAAAGGGTCTTTGTGGTAATTGGACAGGTCTCTCAAGGCCAGAGCGTGCGAAGATTTGATCGAAAGGATATCAAACCCTTCCTCTTTTACGGCTTCTGGGTAGGCCGGATCGATCACGAGATGGCCCAACGCCGACTTGATCTCGATCTCCCAGAAGGAGGCGACGCTGACGACGATGGCGTTGGTGGGATCCATGATCAGATTTCGGTGGCGTTTTGGAAGCTTCGGGTCGTCATAGAGCCACCAGATCAGGATATGGGTGTCCAGCAGACAGGTCATAGCGATTTTTTGCCAAAGAGTTTTTCGATCGTTTTGTCGGCTTCGTCGAAACGGGTCATATCCAGCGGCTTGCCTTTCAAGCGTCCCGGACGGCGTTTGGCGGGCGGTTTGTTGTAGGGCTTGAGCACGGCGACCGCTTCGCCAGCTTTGGCGATAATCACCTCTTCGCCTTTTTGGGCCAGTTCCACCAGTTTGGAGAGGGTCGTTTTGGCTTCATGCATATTGACGATCATCTTCGCTCCTTTAGCTAATATTAGCTAAAGCATGATTTTTTGTCAAAGTTTCTTGATCTTCTCAATCTCATCCCGCAGTCTGGCGGCCTCCTCAAACTCCAGCCGTTTGGCTGACTCGTGCATCTTTTTGGTCAGCTCCTTGATAATTTTTTGGCGCTCTTTGGCGGGCATCTTTTCGAGCTTGCTCTTTTTTTCGTACAAGATGCCGTGATCTTCGAGTTTGAGGTTCTCATCGAGCTTGCGGCCCACGGTTTTGGGGATGATGCCGTGTATTTCGTTGTACTTTTTCTGGCGTTTACGCCTGCTTAGCGTCGTGTCGATGGCCCGGCGCATGGAGTCGGTGACGGTTTTGGCGTACATCAGCACTTTGCCGTTGACGTTTCGGGCCGCGCGGCCCATGGTCTGAATCAGCGCCGTTTCACTGCGCAAAAAGCCCTCTTTGTCGGCATCCAGGATCGCCACCAGGCTCACTTCGGGCAGGTCCAGCCCCTCTCTTAGCAGGTTAATACCCACCAACACGTCAAACTCTCCCATTCGCAGTCCCCGGATAATCTGATTGCGCTCAATGGCGTCGATGTCAGAATGCATATATTTGACCTTCAACCCCAGGTCGTTGTAGTAGGTGGTCAGCTCCTCGGCCATCTTTTTGGTCAGTACCGTAATTAACACCCGTTCATTCCTGGCGACGACTTTTTTGATCTCGTCATAGAGGTGCTCTACCTGGTATTCGCTGTCAACCACCTCCACCTCCGGGTCCAGCAGGCCCGTGGGGCGGATGATCTGCTCGGCCACGACGGCGGAGAGCTTTAGCTCCAGTTCGGCGGGGGTGGCGGAGACAAAAAGGTAGTGGGGCGCCTTGTCAATAAACTCCTCAAACTTCAAAGGCCGGTTGTCCAGGGCGCTGGGGAGGCGGAAACCGTACTCCACCAGCACCTCTTTTCTGCTTCTGTCGCCCGCGTACATCCCCCGAAACTGCGGCAAACTCACGTGGCTTTCATCGACGATGATGAGGTAGGGACGGTTTTTGATCTCAAAGTAGTCCAGCAAAGAGTAGGGGGTCTCCCCCGGTTTTTTGCCCGTCAGATGCCTGGCGTAATTTTCAATCCCCTTGCACATACCGGTGGTCTCCAGCATCTCCAGGTCAAACTCGGTGCGCTGTTTAAGACGCTGGTACTCAAGCAATTTGCCCTCTTTTTTAAAGTAGGCCAGCCGCTCGGCCAGCTCCTCTTCGATGCTTTTAATGGCTCGCTGAAGCCTGTCGGGGCCTACGATAAAGTTGCTGGCGGCGTAGACGGTGGTGGTTTTAAGCTCGCCTGTTTTGCGGTTGGTGAGCGGATCGAAGGTGTAAATGGCTTCGA
The DNA here is from genome assembly GCA_027067015.1 of Campylobacterales bacterium. GTDB lineage: Bacteria > Campylobacterota > Campylobacteria > Campylobacterales > Hydrogenimonadaceae > Hydrogenimonas. The sequence goes on from JAMOMS010000092.1 coordinate 9,312, forward strand.
CCTCGTCGCCGAAAAACTCCACCCGCACCGCCTCCTCTTCGCTGTAGGCCGGGTAGATGTCGATGACGTCGCCCGAAACCCTAAAGTTACCGCGGTCAAAAAAGTTGTCGTTGCGGCTATATCCCATCTCCACAAGTCTTAGCATCAGGCTTCGCTGATCGATCTCGTCGCCGATTTCAAGCTTTTGGACCATCTTTTTGTACTCAACCGGGTTGCCAAGACCGTAGTTGGCGCTGACGGATGCCACAACGATCACGTCGTCGTAGGTTAGCAGGCTGGCCGTGGCGCTCAGTCTCAATCGCTCCAGCTCTTCGTTGATGGAACTGTCCTTTTCAATAAACAGATCCTGCCGGGGGATATAGGCTTCGGGCTGGTAGTAGTCATAATAGCTGATGAAGTATTCGACATGGTTGTGGGGGAAAAAGCCCTTAAACTCACTGTAAAGCTGGGCCGCCAGGGTCTTGTTGTGGGTCATGATAAGGGTGGGCATCTGGAGCTTTTGGATAATCTGCGCCATCGTAAAGGTTTTGCCGCTTCCGGTGACGCCAAGGAGCGTCTGGTAGCGGTGGCCCGCCTCTATGGAGTTGGTGAGCAGTTTGATGGCTTGGGGTTGGTCGCCCGCGGGGGCGTAGTCGCTTTTGAGTTCAAAGAGCAAAAAGATCCTTTGGCAAACGAGGAGTTTTTGACTATAATTATACCAACCGAAAATCCCAAAAAAAGTGAGCTTTAACGAAAATGGAAACGATGAACCCTTTGGAGAAACTGGCCCAAAAGATTGACGGCATGATTGTCAAACTCAAAAACCTCGAAGATGAAAACGCCGCCTTGCGCAATGACCTGATGGCCGTTAAGGCCCAAAACGAGGCCAAAGACGCGCAGATCGCCAAACTCAACGACGAGTTGGCCATGAAAGACCTGGAGATTGAAGAGGTCATCGGCAAAATCGAGGCCATTCTGGGCGAATAATGAAAAAAATCACCCTCGCCGTCGGCGGCAAGCAGTACACCATTTCGCTGGACGAACCCTACGCCGAGGCGATGGAAAAAGAGCTCAAAGAGACCTTTGTGATGGGGCAGGACAATGATGTCAAAGTCCTACTGCAAGCCTATTTGACCAAACAATTGGCCTATTTTGAAACCATGAACGAAATTAAACAGTTGTGTGAAAAACTTTCTGATTAAGCGATATTTTATTTTGTGTGTTACATAATGGCAAGTGAGCCTTCGTAGCGACGAAGGACACAAAACACCATTCATATAAAAGGAGCAATCATGCGACGCGGTTTTACCATGATCGAACTGATCTTCGTGATCGTAATTCTGGGTATTCTGGCGGCTGTGGCCATTCCCAAACTGGCGGCAACCCGTGACGACGCCAAAGCCTCTACGGAGCTGACCAATCTCTCGACCTGTATCAATGATGTAGGTAACGCTTACACCTCTACCGGTACGGAAGACAACACCAGTGCGGCTTGTAACGCGCTGAAATGTGCTTCTGTTAATTTGGGTAACTCTACGACTGACGGTAACATTACTGTAAACCTGTCAAGCTCGACAACTCCTTCTTATTGTCCTGCGGTTAAAACGGCGGCAGAAGCCAAAGACCTGAACGGTACGCACGAGTTTGGCGGTACGCACGTAACCTACTAATTCTCTTAAGCCAACTTACGGAAGAGGGTTTTGGGGGCGTTTGCCGCCAAAACCCTTTTTTTCTCTCTACAATACAAGGATGCGATATGCGGCACGCCTTTACCATGATAGAACTTGTCTTCGTTATTGTGATACTGGGCATCCTTGCGGCTATTGCCATACCTAAATTTGCGGCGACTCGGGACGATGCGAAAGTTGTAACGCTTGCGCAACAGATTATGACGGGAGCGCAAGATATCTCCATGTACGCGACGGCCCAGGCCAAAACCGAAAACGATTTGACAAAAATGTCCAACACGTTGGCCAGCCTGAAGAACCAGGGCCTGTTGACGGTCAACACCGCCAACAAGTCGGTGGACGTAAAGGCCGGAAGCGTGAACAACTGCGTGACGCTCAAGATCGTTACCGGTATATCTGATGACAACCTAACCATCACTTTTAACTCGACAGGCGGGGATGTGCTATGCGTGCAGTTGCAAAAGGTTATTCCCGCCGCGGCCTACCCGATGCGGTTAAGGGGAACCCATGTGCAATATTAAAAACCGACGCGCCTTTACCATGATTGAAGTGGTTTTTGTCATTGTTATTTTAGGTATTTTGGCGGCGGTGGCCCTTCCAAGATTGGCCGCGACCAGGGAGGATGCGTTTGTCGCCAAAGCGCAGGCCAAAGTGGATGCGATTAGAAGCGGTTTGCAAAACTATCGTTCAAAGTCCCTGTTAAAGGGCAACGGAGCGGTCTACCCCGCCTCTTTGGATAGCGGCGGAAAGCTCTTTTCGGTTGTGACAAACGGTGTCACGCCCGGCAGTAATGCCGGGCAGTGGCAGGTAAGCGGCTCAACCTATACCTATAGTACGGGCGGGCATAGTATCGTGTTTGATTACAACGCCTCTTCGGGGACCTTTACTTGCAACCGTTCTTCAACCTCTCCCTCTTCATTGTGTGATAAGTTTGAGTAGTTACGTCTTTGCTCTTCTATCATAGCCGCCCGAAGGGGCGGAACCTCTATGATGTCATCAGCCTTTAAAATCCCGGTCGACTTATAGTATGATGCCAATATTTTAGTAGGTGACGAGGAGAGAATGGCCGAAGAGACCTCATACTATTATGAAGTGGCTATACTGGGGCGCAAACTTTCTTTGTTGATCTATCGGTCGGATGAGAAGGTGGAGACGGGGAGGGTTGTTGATGTGCCGTTAAGGGGAAAAGACGCGCGCGGCGTGGTGCTTGACGCGGCGGTTTGTCCCTCTTACGCGACGCAAGCACTTACGCAAACCTCATATTTTTTTTCAGACTGGCAGATAGAAACAGCCCGTTTTATGGCCGGTTACTACCGGTGTCAAGTGGGTGAGGCGCTGGCCCTTTTTCACCCCTACTCTTTCTTGCCCTCACACCCCCAACGTTTAGATTTGGCGTGGCGATCAACCTTGACGCCGGCACAAAGTGAAGCGGCTAACCGGTTGGCTGACGGCGGCGGTCTGCTTTTTGCGCCTACGGGCAGTGGGAAGACGGAGGTCTACTTTGAACTCTTTGCCCAGACGCTCAAAGAGGGCAAAAGCGCTATTTTTTTGATGCCCGAAATCAGCCTCACGCCCCAGATGCAAAAGCGCTTACAGGCCCGCTTTGGCGACCTTGCCGTTATTTGGCACTCCCGGCTGAGTAAAAAAAAGCGCGAGGAGACATTGCAAAAGATCAGGGAAGGGACGGCGCGCATTGTGGCCGGTCCCCGCTCGGCGCTCTTTTTGCCTCTGGATAATATCGGTTTGATCGTGGTGGATGAGGAGCATGATGACAGTTACAAAGCCCACACCCGTCCCCGTTACCACGCCAGGGATGTGGCGCTTTATATGGGAAAGGTTTTGGGCGCAAAGGTGGTGCTCGGCAGTGCCACGCCCTCGGCCACCAGTTACGCCAGACAGCCGGTGACGCGCATTGCCTCCCCCTACATTCAGACCCAAAAACGCTACCTTTTTGAAAGCGGCGGCTGTTCATTGACGACCGATATGCTGGCCCGCATTGAGCGACACGTCAAAGCGGGCGGCCAGGCGATGATCTTTTTGCCCACGCGCGCCAATTACAAGTATCTCTATTGTGAGGGGTGCGGCCATACGCTTACCTGTCCTTTCTGTTCGGTAGGCATGAGCCTGCATAGCAAGAAACGGGCGGTGCGGTGTCACTACTGCGGCTATGCCGAGCGTATTCCCTCCGCCTGCCCGCAGTGCGGGCAGGTGATGCGTAACGACCGTATGGGAACGGCGGAGGTGGTGGCGTTATTGGAAGAGAACCTGCCCAACGTGCGGGTTCAGCAGTTTGACAAAGATATCATCACCACGGCCAACAAACTGCAAAAGGCGCTGGAGAGGTTCGCCAAAAAAGAGGTGGATGTGTTGGTGGGCACCCAGATGCTGGCCAAAGGACACGACTATCCCGATGTGACGCTGGCCCTGATTTTGGGACTGGATTACCTTTTGGCCATGCCCGACTACCGGGCCAGGGAACGGGCCATGAGCCTGTTTGTGCAGATTGCCGGGCGGGCGGGGCGCAGCCGGGAGGCGGAGGTGGTGGTGCAGACCAACCAGCCCGACTTTTTCCGGGATTTTCTGAACGATTATGAAGGCTTTTTGAAAGAGGAGATTGCCGATAGAGAGGGGCTCTATCCGCCCCACGCCTTTTTGTGCCGGCTCCTTTTTTCTGCCAAAGATTTCCAACAAGGCGAAACGGCACTGCGCCGTGTCGAGACAGCCCTGCGAAGCCTCGGCGGACTGGCGGAAGTGGTGGGGGCGGGCCAAGCGCCAATTGAGCGGATCGCCGGAAAGTGGCGTTTTCATATTTTGCTTAGAAGCGCCAGCCGCGCCAATCTTCTCAAAGCCGTCTCAGCGGTGGAAGACGGGCGTTTCGAGGTCGATATGGACCCGGTCGATTTTGCGTAAGGTGTGTTATAATCGGCGCTATGGAAGCGATACGTTATGAAGAGTTTTATACCATTGAAGACTACGATAAGTGGGAAGGGGACTGGGAGCTGATCGAAGGGCGTCCTTATGCCATGTCGCCGGCGGCGACGGTGATCCACCAGCGCATTGCGTTCGGGTTGATGAAACTCCTTGACGAGGCGATGGCGGAAGCGTGCGAGGGGTGTTATGTGGTAGGAGATGTCGATTATGTCGTTGCCAGCGATACGGTTTTAAGGCCGGATGTGGTGATAAGTTGCGAAGAAGCCCAAAAACGGTTGGAGAAGGCTCCGATAGCGGTTTTCGAGGTGATTTCACCATCGACGGGAAGGCGCGACGAGACGATGAAAATGGAAATCTATCGTCAAGAAGGGGTGCGCTGGTTTGGATTGGTCTATCCGGCTTCACGTATCATCAAGCTTTTTCGTTTGACGGAGTTTGGCACCTATGTCAAAATGGGTGATTATACCGATGAGACGGTGACGCTGGAAGATTCACGTTGCGCGTTGAAACTTGA
>JAMOMS010000093.1 GCA_027067015.1 Campylobacterales bacterium
GCGGTTGTACGCCGTTACCTGAGTCGGCTTTTGGAGAAGGAAGGATATGAAGTTCAAAGCGCCTCAAACGGCGAGGAGGCGCTTAAAAAACATCTGCAGACCCCTTTTTCACTTATTACCCTGGATATTGAAATGCCTGTGATGGACGGCATTGAAACCTTACGAAGAATCATGCAAGAGCGTCCCACACGGGTCTTAATGGTAAGCGCCCTGACCACCGAACAGGCGGATATTACACTGCAAGCCCTGCACCTGGGAGCGATCGATTATATTCCCAAACCGCAAAATAGCGTGGAAGTGGCCAAAATTTCCAATGAGATCGTGCGTAAAGTCAAAACCACGCTGATGATCCCTCTCTCTCGTCTCGCTCCGCCGGAAAACAAACCTTTGACGACAACACCGCGCGATCATCAAACCATTCAGCAGGGCTTTGTGCTTATAGGCGCCTCCACAGGCGGTCCGCGACTCATAGAACATATTTGCCGCATACTCCCCTCATCATACCCTCATCCTGTCTGCATTGTGCAACATATGCCCAAAGAGTTTACCGCCACGTTTGCCAGGCGACTTAATTCGCTTTGCGATGTTGAGGTTCTTGAAGCCGACAACGGCATTGTACTGCAACCCGGTATGGCCGTTATCGCCAAAGGCGGTTGGCATTTACATTTTCGTAGACACCCCAAAGGATTCCAAACCCGTCTGGCTCCCAACACGAAAAACCGTTTCTTTGTCCCTTCGGTTGACGAGATGTTCTTCTCGGCCGTTGAGGTTTTGCCGCCTGAAAAGATTTTGGCTATTGAGCTGACCGGCATCGGCGACGACGGCGCCGACGGTATGGTAGCCCTTCGTAAAGCCGGCGCCTATACCATTGCCGAAAGTGAGAATACAGCCGTGGTTTACGGTATGCCCAAAGAGGCGGCGGAACGCGGCGGGGCCGTAAAAGTATTGGATTTCGACGATATTGTGGAGGAGATTATACGCTATGGCCATGGCACTTGAAAAACAACAGCTTGAACGCATAGCCCAGTTTGTAAAAAACCGCATCGGTGTTGCGCTCAGCCAAGAGAAGCTTCAGCGCATGAGCCGGCGCATCCTCAATCTTATGCAAGAGCTGGGTTTTGAAGATTTTCATAGTTTTTATCATGCCATTCGTTTTAAAAAAGATGAAAAAGTTATCCAGGCGCTTCTTAACGCCGTAACGGTCAACGAAACCTATTTTTGGCGAGAGCATGAACAATTTACGCTTCTAACCCAAACCATCCTGCCTCGCCTGATCTTAAGTCAAAAGCGTATCCGCATACTGGTGGCGCCCTCTTCAAGCGGCGAAGAGGTCTACTCAATCATGATGGCCATAAGCGAGGAGAAAACGTTACTGGAACAGGCGGAATTTGAGATAATCGGCATAGATATCGACAGCGCCATGATTCAAACGGCCCGTCAAGGCGTTTACGGGAAACGGAGCATTGAAAAACTACCGCCAAGCTATCTTCAAAGCTATTTTGAGCCCTACCAAGAGGGCTATTTTCGTATCATCCCCGAATTCCGGGAAGCCGCTACTTTTCTGACCGCCAATATTTTTGATCCCGACTTACCGCATAAACTCGGTACGTTTGATATTATTTTTTCCAGAAATATGCTCATATACTTTGATATGAACGACAAACGGAGATGTTTTGATATTTTTGCGAAACTTCTCAAGATCGGAGGTTACCTTTTCCTGGGCCATGCCGACGCCAACGGCATAGACAAAACGCTTTTTAAGCCGTTGGGCCTGGGCTCTCCGATCTATCGCCTGCAAAAAGCGCTTTAAGACACGCTCTGCTCCAGCAGACCGCCGGCACCTTTTTGGCATACGCCTCGTAATCGGCGCCAAACTTTTTTCTGCACTCACGCTCTTCAAAAGTGAGCACCATCACCGCGATAAAAAGCATCTCCAAAGGGGCGATAAAAAGGATATAGGAGGGTGAGCCCACCAAAAAGGCCAGCGCCATGGGCACCAGCGCCAGGCCAAAGAGCATGGGATGGCGCATATGGGCATAAATGCCGCCGGTTACCAGCCTGTCGGTCTCAAGCCTCGGAACGTAGGGAGAGGATTTGCCGTATCTGGCCAACTCCCGCCCGCCCACGGCCGCGGCGCGAAAGGCAAAACGCATCAGCACGACCCCTACCCCAAAGGTAAGCAGGTGCCACACCGGCGAGAAGAGCAGTGTCTCAAACCGGCGCGTATCCAGCCACAAACCGCCCGCCACGCCGCCGGCAAGCAGTAGGAGCCAAAGCAGGAGACGAATAACCACCGAAGGTGTCGTAACCCTTTTCATGGCGCCGTTATCTCCTTTTGTCTATAATTTCGCGTAAAACATATCATAACAAAGGTTAAACATGCGTCCACTTTCCGCGTTTTTGGCGCTTTTACTGCTTGTAGGGTGCGAGCAAAAGCAAGACCCCGCTACCCGCTATGACGCCAAAGCCCTGCTGAAACAGAAGTGTTCCCAGTGCCACAACCTGGATATGCCGCCCCAAACCTCCCCCGACGAGAAAGCCCCGCCCATGATGGCGGTAACCTTTCACGTGCGCGATTTCATGAAGGTGGCCAACCCCGCCGAGAAGCGGCGCAAGTTTATCGACTTTGTGACCGACTACGCCCTCAACCCATCCGCCAAAAAATCCTATTGCGACAAAAAGAGCCTGGAAAGCTATGGGGTGATGCCCTCGCAAAAAGGGAACATCACACCCGAAGAGCTCCAGGCCGTCGCGGGCTATATGTATGACCATTATGATCCCGAAAAGTTCATGAAGATCATGACCGAGCGGGCCCGGCTGGCCGCCATGCCGGCTTACAAGCGGGTGCTTGAGCAGAAAAACTGCCTGGGGTGCCACGGACTCAAAAAAGACAAGGTCGCCCCGGCTTTTGCCAAAATCGCAAAGCGCTACCGTGACAACCCCGACGCCATGGCCCAAAGTATCCGCCGCGGCAGTCGGGGCAAATGGGCGGGCTTCAAACTGGCCATGCCCCCCTTTAAAGATCTCACCCCCGCCGACGCCAAAGCCGTGAGCGAGTGGATCTTAAAAGAGGCCAGATAGATGGATTACGCCGGATATGCCCTTTTGGCGTTTTTTCTGTCGGTTCTCTTTTCCATGGGCGGGGCGGGGTCGGGGAT
>JAMOMS010000094.1 GCA_027067015.1 Campylobacterales bacterium
TTCCCATCAGCAGTGTGGTGACCGCCAGGAATGAAACCATTACCCAATCCATTGTTACCTCCTCGCGCGATTTTGGGATATCTCTATTTGATTCTACAAAAATTCGGTTTCAATTCTCTTGAGCTTCGACAATGTTTTGTCACCGGTTTGTCACGCCCCGTTTTAAATCACCCGCGTCGTGACAACTTTGTGAGCCTCTTTTTTATAGCCCGGCAAGGGGTTTTGGCTTATGATTGTCTTAGCCGTTTGACGGCACCTACTCCAACTTTTTAAGCTTGCACAAGGGCACGGCCCGAAGCCTTCCCTCCCCGGGCTTCGGCCCGTGCCCTTCAAGAGTTGTTAGCGCCATTATCATCCATATTCAACGCGTATCCCTGCCCCGAAAGATTCTCTATCAGCGCTTTGTCGCTCTTTTGTCGTACCCGTTTGATAAAGGTTCTCAGCCGCTCGTCGCTGACCTCCTTATCCTCCCACAGCAGGGCTTTGATCGCCTCGTTGGCAAGGTAGCGGTTGGGGCTTTGGAGCAGATAGGCGATAAAGCGGCTCTCCCGACGGCTCAAACGCACCAGCACCCCCTTTTTAAAAAGCTGTTCGCTCTGCAAATCAAACGTAAACGGCGGCATCAGGGGCACCGTACTGCTCCTTTTGATCTTGTCGGCCAACTCGCAAAGATAGGCCAGTACCTCTTCGGGGTCGAAGGGTTTGATGAAATATTTCACCACCCCCGCGTCAATGGCCCCCAGCAGTTTCTCCCTGTCGCTGTAGGCGCTTAAGATCACCACCGGCGTCTCGGGGCGCTCTTTTTTGACCGCCTCGGCCAGCTCCAGCCCCGTCATGCGGGGCATGGTAATGTCGGTAATGACCACATCGGGCTTTAGTTCCCTGAAACGGGCCAGTCCCTCAATACCGTCATAAGCGACCGAAAAACGGGCGAAATAGTCGCCGATAGCCTCTTCAAGCAGGCCCGCCAGCCGGGCTTCATCCTCTACCAGCAATACTTTTAACCGGGCCAGTTTGGCGTGACACGACATGGTTATCCTTTCGCGACGGGTAATCGGATGATAAAGCGGGCCCCGCGTGAGGCGTTGAGTACCTCAATGGCCCCGCCGAAACTCTTTTCAATAATCATCCGGGACATAAAGAGTCCCAATCCTGTTCCCTTGGCGGCGTGTTTGGTGGTGAAGTAGGGCTCAAACACCCGCTCCATCACCCCCTCCTCGATCCCGCCGGCCGTATCTTCCACCTCCACCACGGCCCACTCCCCCTCTTTGCGCACACGCACGCAAAGCTCACGCTCCCGGCTCTCTCTGGCCCTGAACGCGTCCTTGGCGTTTTGCAAAAGGTTGATCAGCACCTGGCTCAGCTCGTTGTTGACCCCCCGTACCTTCACATCCGGATCAATCTCCAGATGCAGGGTAATCCGGGCGTTCTCAAGACTCTTTCGCATAATCTGTAACGCCTCGTCCACGCTCTCTTGGAGCCTAAAGAGGGTTTTGGGTTTGTCGGGTTTGAAGAAGTTGATAAAATCCTCGATGGTCTGGGACATATTCTGAATCATCCCCTTGGCCTCGCCGTAGACCTGCTCCACCTGCCCGTGTTCCCCGCGTAGCGCCGCTTTTTTGAGGTTAAAGAGCGAAAGGGCCAGCTCGGTCAGGGGTTGGCGCCACTGGTGGGCGATGTTGGCCATCATCTGCCCCATCATCGCCATACGCGACTGCATAAAGAGCATCTTCTGCTTCTGCTCGTTTTTGGCCACCTCCTCGCGTACCCGCTCCTCAAGGTGACGGTTAAGCTCATAGAGCTTTCTGGTCTGAAGCCGCACCCGCTCCTCCAGCGTGCGGTTGAGCTGTTCGAGCTCGCGCTCCTTGTTCTCCAGCGCGATCTTTAACTCCACCTCCTTGGTCACGTCGTAGCGGATGGCGATAAACTCCTCAATCTCCCCCTCCTTGTCCAGAATGGGGATGATGGTGGTATTGACGTAGAAAGTTCTGCCGTCCTTGGCCAGATTCTTGACCGTCGATTTGAAGGTCTTTTTGGCCAGAATCGTCTCCCAGAGCTTTTTAAAGTTGGACTTGGGCACATCCGGGTGGCGGACAATGTTGTGGTTTTGGCCGATCAACTCATCCCGGCTGTAGCCGGAGATTTTGCAAAACTCGTCGTTGACAAAGGTGATGATGCCGTTAATATCGGTCTTGGAGACAATGTTGGAGCTCTCAATCGCCTCTTTGTACTGCTTGAACACCCCGTGCCCCCTACTTAGGCGTGGTGTGCCTCCCACTCCGCAAACTCGTCAGAGAAGTAGCGGATGCGCACCTTTTTGAACTCCCTGGTGGAGTAGAGATAGGCGTACTCATTCACCCCGATCTCCTCAGCCATCTCCGCCACGACGCTTTCAACCTCCTCTTTGCTCCTGCCGTGTACCATGGAAAAGAGCGGGTAAGGCCACTGCGGGTAGACAGGCCGCAGGTAGCAGTGGCTGACGGCGCTGTAGGCCGCCACCGTCTCGCCGATCGCCTCGGCCCGCTCCTCGGGCACCTTCCATACCACCATGGCGTTGGCCTTGAAACCGGCCTTTCGATGGTACAAAATGGCGGCAAAGCGCCGCATGATGCCCGCTTTTTGCATCCGTTCGGCCGCTTCGGCCAACGCCTGCACGCTCACCCCCAACCGCTCGGCCAGCGGGGTAAAGGGCTCGGCGACGGGAAGAATATCCTCCTGGAGCCCCTTGATCATCTCATAATGGATCGGCTCCAGCGTCATGGGCTCTTTTTTGGCCCGTTTGAGCTGTTCCTTTTTGGCCCGATCCCCTTTGACATCCAGTTGCACGGAGATTTTGAACATCTTTTTGGTCGGCAAGATCACATACTCTTTCGTCCCCGACATTTCCGCCAGTTTTTCTACCGTTTTTTCCAACCCCAGCCTGGAATCGGGCGCCACGGCCAGGGTAAACCAGAGGTTGAAGTCGTGGTCACGCTCGTAGTTGTGGCTTACCCCCGGGTGGGCGTTGATAATCTCGGCGGCCCGCTCGATGTCGTCCGTTTTAAACGCCACCAGCGAACTTTTGTACCCCAGCGACTTGGTATCGAAAATCGCCGAGGTCTGGCGGATCACTTTTTCATCTTTGAGCCGCCTATAGAGCGCAAGCAGT
>JAMOMS010000095.1 GCA_027067015.1 Campylobacterales bacterium
TCAGAGAGGGGGAGTCGCAGGTGCTGGTGGCGACCGACGCCATCGCCATGGGACTCAACCTGCCGATTAAAACCCTGCTTTTTGCCAGGGACTCCAAGTTTGACGGCCAGAGCCGGCGCCCGCTCTATCCGTCGGAGATTCGCCAGATCGCCGGCAGGGCGGGGCGTTTTGGCTTGCATGAGGCCGGTTTCGTGGGGGCGTTGAGCCACCCGGTATTGCAAAGCGTCACCGAACTTATTGACGCCCCCGCGCCGCCGATTCAGGGGCCTTACAGGGTGATGGCCAATCTGGAGCATATCGAGCTGATCGCCTCTATTATCCAGACCGAGAGCCTGGCGGAGATTCTGGGATTTTTTGTCAAGCATATGCGCTTTGACGGCCCCTTTGTGGCGGCCAACATAGAGAATATGCTCCAGATTTCGCGTATGGTGGATATGTACCGGTTGGATCTGAAAACCAAATATCACCTCGCCTGCGCGCCGTTGACGGTGGGATCGGCCTATCTTGAGAGCGTCTTTCACCGCTATCTTATCGCCCTGGAGCAGGGCTATCCCATAGGTTTCGCGCCGCCGGAGTCACTGCCCGAGACGGCGGCGACGGCGGATATGCTTTTTGACGCGGAGGAGCGGGTCAAAGAGGTGTCGTTATACCTGTGGCTCAGCTACCGCTTTCCCGACGCTTTTGTCGATACCGAAAGGGCACGCACAGCGCGTGATATTTTGAACCGTTTTATTGAAAAATCGCTTCGTAAAGGGGTATTTGCCAGGGCGTGCAGGCGTTGTGGGGCGCCACTGCCCGCGGGCTTTAAGTTTGGGATCTGCCAAAACTGCTACAAAGGGGGCAGAAGGGTCTATCGGCGCGGGCGCGCCGGCCGTTAAATGAGCCCGAAATACGCAAGCGCCTCCCGCTCTTCGGGTGTCAGGTTATGGATGTCAACAGCCCCTTTTTTAATACGTGATTGAAGGGTGTCAACCATAAAACGTTTGGCCTCTTCGCGGGCCTTTTGAATATCGTTGACAAAGACAGCGCCGTTAAAGTTGTAGGGCACCTCGTTCTCCACGCACAAAATCAGCCCATCGCAATGTTTTTCCAGGTGCTCGGCGATCTCACGGTAGTTGATGCCAAATTCGCAACTGTACCAGACCAGGTCTTCCAGCACTTCGTCGTTAAACTCGGCGATGCCGTCGGCGGTGGTGTCCAGATAGAGCGCGTAAGGCTCATTGGCGGCCAAAAGCTCCTGCCATGCCCGGCCGGCGTAGATGGCGACCGTTTCGCCTTCGTCTTTGACTTCGTAGTTTTCACCCAGAATCTTTTTGAGCGGGGTAGGGGGCGTGCCGGCCGTGCCCGTTAAAGAGGCCGGTTGGCCCACATAGACGTAAGGCTTGGCCGGCAGATCATCGGGCCTGCCAAAAAGTATTTCGCCCTCATGGGTGACGGCCATGGGCTTTTGGGCGTTGATCGCCTCCAAAAAAGCCTTCTTGTCAACCTTTACATCCTCTTTCATCAGGTTTTTAAAAACCACGGCAATTCCTTGCAATTTTTCCGCTCATTCTAATCAAAAAAGTCGCGCAGCGACCTTTCCTCAATTTTTCATTTTTCATTTTTAACTTTTCACTCATTATCCAATGAACTTGCCGCTTCTAAGGCGTTGGGCCTCCATCAGCTCAATCTCTCTCGCGCCTGAGACGACAATGTTGGCATCAGGCACATAATCGAGCATCTCGTCCCGTCCTTCGTAATCGACGGCGTTAAGAATAACCCGCATGGCGTTGAGGCGGGCGAGGTGTTTGTTGTCGCTTCGTATGATGGTCCAGGGGGCGATGGTGGTGTGGGTGTGCTTGAGCATCTCGTACTTCATGTTGGTAAAATCGTCCCACTTCTCCTGGGCCTGCAGATCCACTTCGCTCAGTTTCCATTGGCGAAGCGGATCGGTCTTTCGGCGCTCAAAACGGCGCTTTTGCTCCTCTTTGGTGACGGAGAAGTAGAGTTTGATGAGAATGATGCCGTTTCTTACTAGCGTCTTTTCAAAACTAGGTACATCCTCAATGAAGATTTTATACTCCTCCTCACTGCAAAATCCAAATACCGGCTCCACCATCGCCCGGTTGTACCAGCTTCTGTCAAATAGCACAATCTCCCCGCCGTGGGGAAAGTGCTCCACATAGCGCTGAAAATACCACTGGGTGCGCTGTTCTTCGGTGGGTTTGCCCAGGGCCA
>JAMOMS010000096.1 GCA_027067015.1 Campylobacterales bacterium
CTTGAAAACGCCCGTTTAAGCAACCGAATCAAACGGCTTGTTGCCAAACTCATTCCTTTCTACCGCGCTCCGGTGTCTGAAATGCAAGAACCCGTTCACCCGTCTAAAACCAGAAAGAAAAAGGAGTATTACTGCTATCCTCGTGAACTGACTCCCCAAAAAAAAGAGCTCCTTGAATCACTGCTCAAACGCAAAGATGCCCCCACCATCTCCATTCTTATGCCGGTCTATAACGTCGATCCCAAATGGCTCCACAACGCCATAGAGTCGGTCAAAAAGCAGTGGTACACCAAGTGGGAGCTTTGCATCGTCGATGACAAAAGCACCAACGAAGCCACCCTCAAATACCTCCGTTCACTTGACGATCCGCGTATCAAAATAAAATTTTCGGATATCAATAAAAATATCGCCGGCGCCTCCAACGACGCCGCGCGGATGGCCACGGGCGAGTATATCACGCTATTGGACAACGATGACGAACTCACCCCCGACGCCCTCTTTGAAGTCGTCAAAGCCCTATATGAAACCGATGCCGATTTCGTCTATAGCGACGAAGATTTCATAGATACAGAAGGCCACTGCTCCAACCCCCACTTCAAACCCGACTTCTCCCCCGACCTGCTTTTAAGCCACAACTATATTACCCACCTGGCCTGCTTTAAAAAACCTCTTTTTGACGAAGTCGGCGGTTTTGACGAACGCTTTAGCGGCTCACAGGATTATGACCTTTTTTTGCGCATGAGCGAAAAAACAGACAACATACACCACATTCCCAAAGTCCTCTATCACTGGCGCACCATCGAAGGCTCTACCAGCGCCGACAGCAAAGCCAAACCCGAAGCGCTCAAAATCAGCAAACAGGTGCTCGAAGAGACGCTCAAGCGCCGCGGTATTGACGGATGGGTGGAATACGGCAATATCGACCACTATTTTCGGGTGCGTTACACAATTCAAAACAACCCGAAAGTCAGTATTGTCATCCCCTTCAAAGACAAACCTGAGCTTTTGAGGATGTGCGTCACCTCCGTACTGGAGAAATCGACCTACGAAAACTACGAGATCATCGGAATTAGCAACAACAGTGAAGAGGAGACGACCTTTGAGGTCATGAAAGAGCTGGCGGCGCTTGACGGTCGTGTCACGTTTTATGAATACAACGTCCCTTTCAACTACGCCCAGATCAACAATTACGCCGTCAACACCTATGCCAAAGGTGAGCATATTCTGCTTTTGAATAACGATATTGAAGTGATTACCCCCGACTGGATTGAAGCGATGCTGGAGCACTCCCAGCGCCCCGAAATCGGTTGCGTGGGGGACAAGCTCTATTATCCCGACGATACCGTGCAACACGCCGGCATTATCATAGGTTTGGGGGGCTACGCGGGTCACTCCCACAAACATCTGCCAAGAGAGAGCCTCGGCTACTTCAACCGCCTCAACGCCGTTCAGAATGTCACGGCCGTCACCGCCGCCTGCTTGATGGTCAAAACCGCCATCTACAAAGAGGTCGACGGCATGGACGAGGTCAAATTCAAAGTCGCCTACAACGACGTGGACTTTTGCCTGCGTGTTCACAAAAAGGGATACCGCAACCTCTTTACCCCCTACGCGGAGCTCTATCACCACGAGTCGGTCTCCAGGGGGTATGAGACCACACCGGAAAAGATGGCCCGTTTCCAGAAAGAAAAAGATGCCCTCTATGAGCGCCACGGCGATCTACTGCAAAAAGGAGATCCCTTTTACAACCCCAACCTTACCCACGACAAAGAGGATTTCACGCCATGCCTGAGACGTATCGAACAAAACCTTTAATTTTATTTCTTCTCTTTGTCTCGCTCTTTTGTGCCATTTATGTCGGATTGGTGGCTTTGGGCAACGGTACCTTTTTTGAGGTACGTATGCAGGTAACCGACGGCAGAGAGATTCATCCCAGGCTCTACTACCGAACGGCCAAGCAACCCTTTTCGCAAAAAATGTCATCCGCCGCCGTTATGAAAGCCGGTTGGTACAGTATGCCGATACGTTCCAAAGATCCGGTCGCGCAGTACCGCTTTGATCCCGATATCAAGAAGGGAAGAAAAATCACCCTCTCGGCCATGCGCATTCGCCGTGTAACGTGGTGGAAAGAGTATGTCTGGACCGTTCCTCCCGGCACTTTTGAAAAGATCGATCAAATTGAACCGTCCACATTTGCAAACCGATATCCCGTCACTTTCACTACTACCGGATACGACGCCAAAATCTATCTTCATCCTCCCCAAAGCAAACCGCTTGTTAAATATAGAATTGAAGTTGAAAAGTTTTTTTGGGCACTCTTTTTCACCCTGACGATACTCTTTTTCCTGCAAATCTACCGACAGCGATCATCGGAAGAGTCCTTTTGGTCCAAAACCATTCTCTACACCCTTTTTCTCGGCTTTATCCTCTTTCAGGCGTGCTACGATCTTACCCATATCCGCTACGGCTATCCGCCTGACGAGGGGGCCCACTACCGCTACGCCATGGAGATGCACTACGCGCCGGCCCTGGTGCCCGATTTTACAAAGATGCACCACTACCTCACCCACCCGCCGCTTTATTACATTATTATCGGTCAAGCTTTCGACCCAAACCGCTCACAACTTGAAAATGTACAGGCCATGCGGCAGGTTACCTTCGCCATTTTCGCTCTAAGTGTTTTACTGCTTTTGATGATGGGTTACGAGGCGAAGTGGGGGGTTGTCGGGCACTTTGTCTTTCTCTCGTTTTTGGCCTCGATTCCCATGTTTACTTACCTTGGCGGAAGTCTTAGCAACGACAACCTAGCCTTGCTTGCCGGTACGCTCTTTCTCGTGGGGCTCAAACGTCTTTTGCCCACTGCCGATACGTGTGACGCCACGGCCTGTTTGCTCATTGTATCGGGAGGAGTCATCGGTTTTTTCACCAAATTGACGGTAGCCATTCTTATCTTTTTCGCCCTGCTTTACTTCATACTCTACCGTCTGCTAAAACGCGCCCCCCTCCACCTGGCCAAATGGCAGTGGTTTTTGCTCGCCTCTGCTGTCGTTGTAGTGCTTTATTATCAAATTAAT
>JAMOMS010000097.1 GCA_027067015.1 Campylobacterales bacterium
CTCTCTTTCCAAACACGTGGCGACCGTTTTGCCGGTGATGCTTTTGGCGCTGGCGCTGATTGCCCAGTTTGACGCGGCGGTGGCGGACGCGCAGGGGGGTAGCGGGCTCATTGCGGAGTTGAGCAAAAAGCGGGTGAGCGAGAGCCTGGGGTACTGGCTGATCGCCCTGGGCGGGGTGGCTATTGTCTGGACTTCCAACGTGTTTGAAGTCATCGTCTACGCCTCCAAAGCCTTTGCCCTCTACTATTTTCTTCAGACGATCGTGGCGGCGATCACGGCGATCACGTCTGCTGAGATTCCCGGACGGATAAGCAAGTTTTTCTGGTTCACGCTGGCCGCTTCCGTGGCGTTGTCGGTGGTAATTTTTGGCATACCGGCCGGCGGGTGATCCTCTCAAAGCCGCTTTTAAGTGTACGCAACCAATAATAGATGTAAATGAAAAGGGAGGTGTTCCCATGGGGCGGTGGATTGCCGTTTTGGCTTTATGGGGATGGCTGTTGACGGGTGCGTGGGGCAAAATTTCTCCCAAAACCCCCAGCGACGTATTTGCCTATGCGACGCTTCTTAAAAAGGAGGTGGCGTATTTAAGGAAAAAGTCGGGCATTCAAGAGCCTTTTCCAAGCGTTCGGGTTCAGCGCAACAAACAGCCCCGGCACGTGATTCAAAAAGCGCTGGAGATTCTGGCTAAAATCAACCGCTATCGCATCAACCACCATATGGGGGCTATTGTGATTCCGCCCTATCCGCCCAGGGAGATCAAACCCCAAGACGTTTACGATATAGTCAAGCGCCTTGACGGGGAGGTGAGGCTTTTGATAGACGATCCCGCCTTTACTTCCGGGTTGCGTAAGCGTCGTTTTGTGAACAAAACCCCCAGTGACGTCTATGAACTGCTCTGGTCGATCTCTTTGGGCTTTGACGCGTTGCTCGGCATTAAAGGGTATACGCCGACCGATGTCTATGCCCTGAGTGAAAAGGTTGTGCAAATTTCAAGGTTTTTGCGCCATTCGCAAAACCTTTACGATACGGTGCCCAAACCGCCGAAGCGAGAGGGGCTCTACCCCAATCACGCCCTGTACGCTTCCATAGCTTTTTTGAAAAAGGTGGCCAAAGAGCAGAAAAAGCTCTGGATCGAGCCGGCTGATATCCCCAAAATACCTCGGCGTGTCATTACGCCGACGGAGGTTTACGACTCACTGCAATACAACATCGCCGAACTCCAACGCATCAAGTATCGCCTGGGGATAGAGCGCTATTTTGAGATTCCGCTTCCCAAAGAGAAAAAGAGTCCCTCCGATGTGGTGCAAAACCTTCGATACGCCGCCATGCTCTTACCCGACTTCTCCTTTTCCAAACCGCTGGTGCAATATCCTTCCGAATCGTTGCGTAAAACGCCGAATCAGGTCTATGCGGTCACGGTGGAGATTTTGCAAAAACTTGAGCGATTAAGAACCTTGCGGGGTATCCATCTTTTACCCGCCAATCCACCCAAAATTTACGGTCTTAAACCGATTCACTCCTATCAAAAAGGGATTGAGGCGATCGAAAAGGCCCAGCGTCTGCGGGTGCGTATGGGGTTTTATCCCTCCCAAATTCCCGCCATGCCTTTTCGGGCCATTACGCCCAGCGAGGTGTATGAGCTGATTTTGCGTCTTGACGGGATTGTGACGCTTTTGCTTAAAAAAGCGGGCCAAAGGGATGTCAAAGCCTTTATCTACCGTACACGTCATCCCGTCTATAGCGACAAAACGCCTTCGGATGTCTATTTTAATCTTTGGAAGATCTCGCTATTGCTCGATCTGCTTTCGGGTAGCGAATATACCCCCAACGAAACCTACGCGTTGGCCATGAAAATCTACAAAAAGACGATACTGCTTGCCGACCATTTTCCGGGTGAAGACGTGGCGTTCCAAAGGGAGCAGGGGGTGCGAAACAAGCGTCCCAAGGATGTTTTTGAGCTGGCCAAACGCCTTAACCGCTTACTGCGTCGGCTCCAAAAACGGGCCAACATGAAGGTGACGGTTATAGAAATTCCCGAAGAGAAAAACATTACCCCCAATACCGTTTACAACGCTTTGCGCCTGATTAACGCGTCGCTTAATGAGGTGCTGATTCATCTGGGCATCGACGCGGAAGAGATAGAGTTAAGCCAGATTCGCGTCAAAGAGAAGACCCCCAGCGATGTTTATGCTGTTGTCAGCGATACTTTGCGTGTTATTAATACCATGATGGATGATAGCCGATATGGGCAATAGCAAGCGTTTGATCAAAGGTGGTGTCGCCCTAAAATTCGCGCTGGTAACCATGGCGGTGGCTGTGGTGGGCGTGAGTTTGATGGCATGGCTTTCGTTTAAGGAGGCGAACCGGATTTTTCGTAAACACAGTGCCGTGACCCTGGCTTCCGAGACCAAATTATACGCCCAAAGTGTCTCCAAGCGGATTGGCGCGCTCAAATATGACCTGACCATGCTGGCCTTGAGCGATGCGCTAAAAGGGTTTGCCCGCGCGGTACACGATCCGGACGGATATGATGAGAAGACCAATAAAACGGCGGCGCAGTTTAAGCAGGAAGTGGCCGACCTTTTTAAGGTGATGGTAGAGCAAAACCGTCCCTATTTTAAAATACGGGTGGTTGATGCGCGAAACGGGCGTGAACTGGTGCGGGTTGATCGATTTATAAACGATACCATTGCGGTGGCGCCCGATTCCAGGCTTCAAGATAGTCTAGTACAAAGTGATCTACGCGCCTGCCTGAAACTTGCGCGCGGACAGATCTACCTTTCGGACATAACGCTAAACAGGCAAAATGGAGAGATCGAGATGCCTTATCGTCCCGCTTTGCGGGCGGGTCAACTCCTTTTTTGGCACGGTCAACCGGGTTTGATCGTTATGATTGACGCCGATGTGCGACGCTTGTTCGATTTTGAGCGTTTTGGAAAAGAGAAGGGTTTGCGTACCTATCTGGCCGATGAGCGGGGATACTATATTTACAATCCGGCCGATCCGCTTAAAGAGTTTGGCTTTGAGTTTGGCCGCCCATTCCGAATTTTTGACGACTTTCCCCTTCGTCCTCTTTATCAATCTAACAAAGCGCGGATTGCCTGGTATGACAAGTATGAAAAACGGCTCTTTGAGGCTTTGAAGATTGCCTTGGACGCGCACCGATTCGTGGTGGTTCTCAAGCAGTCTGACAGCGCGATTTTGCAAGAGCAGTCGCGAGAGTATATTTTTAAACTTGCCCTTTACGCCGGCGTCATTGTCTTTTTGATGGCGCTAGTGGCGGCGTTGACGGCGTGGCGTATGACGCGGCCCATTGTCAAGCTCAGTCGATACGCCAGACAAATCGCCCATTCGCAGGGACGGGATAAGATCGGTATTTCCATTCGTACCGGGGATGAGATTGAGGAGCTTGCCCGATCGGTTGAGGCGATGCTGGACGCGTTATTAAAATCCCGTGCCGAGATAGAGCGGTTTGCCCAGAGGCTGGAGGGTGAGGTCCAGAAAAAGACCGAGGATTTACAGCGTCTTAACAAAGAGTTGGAGCAAAAGGTTCGTGAGGGCATTGAGGAGCTTCGCAAAAAAGAGGAGGCGTTGATGCAAAGCGCCAAGCTGGCGGATATGGGAGAGATGATCGGCGCCATCGCCCACCAGTGGCGCCAGCCTCTTAACGCCTTGGCGCTCAATATTCAGATGTTGGAGGATATGGCCGCGGCGGGTGAGTTAAACGAAGAGGCGATCGAGAGTTTCGTGGAAAAGAATATGAAGACCATCCGCTTCATGTCCAAAACCATCGATGATTTCCGCAACTTCTACCGGGAAGAGAAGGAGCGCAAGCGCTTTAGCCTCAAGCAGGCGGTTGAGGACACGCTGGCACTGCAACAGGCCCAGCTTGAAGCCAGAAAGATTGTGTTGGAGCCGCATTTGTTAGAGGTTGAGGTAGAAGGGTTTAGAAACGACGTGATGCAGGTGGTGTTAAACCTTCTCTCCAACGCCAGAGACGCCGTAACGCAACGTCTGCAGACAGAGGAGGGCTTTAAAGGCAAGATCCGTGTCGAGACCCTGCGCGAAGGAGATGAGGCGGTCATTCGCGTTGCCGACAACGGCGGCGGTGTGCCCGAAGAGATTGTCAACCGTATTTTTGAGCCTTACTTTACCACCAAGGAGGAGGGCAAAGGCACGGGATTGGGTTTGCATATGGCCCGGCGGATCATTGAGGAGAAGTTGGGCGGCAGACTGCTCTTTCAAAACGGCCCGGAAGGGGCGATATTCGAGATTCGTTTAAAGGCGGCAGATGCGTGAGAAACCGAGTGAGAGTCTCAAAGAGATTGTCCTTTTATATGTAGAGGATGATGATGAGGTGCGTGAGGCGTTGGGCAATATCTTGCGTCGATATGTTAACCGTTTACTGCTGGCCTCCAACGGGAAAGAGGGGTTGGCACTCTTTTTAACGGAGCAACCCCATATCGTCATTAGCGATATTCGTATGCCGGTGATGGACGGTTTAACCATGGCCGGGCATATCAAGGAGGTTAAAAAGGAGACGGCGATACTTTTTACCACCGCTTTTGGAGAGAGCGAGTATCTTAAACGGGCCATCGAGATGGGAGTGGAGGGGTATTTGATCAAACCCATCGACCGTAACCGTTTGATCGCCAAGCTCAACTATTTGGCCGACGCGTTGGTAAACGAACGGCGCAAACAGACCTATCTGCGCCTTTTGGCCTCTATCTTTGACGCCCAGAAAGAGGCGGTGGCTTTAATGACACGGCGCGGCGACATTCTGCTTTCCAATGTGGCTTATAAACGTCTCTGTTTAAAGATCGGGTGCGAGGATGATGCGCATTTTGCTTCGATGGCCGGCAAGTTTTCTCTCAAAGCCGAGTGCGCAAAAGCGGATGGGGAAGATTTGATCAAGTGGTTGAAAAAGTCGGAAGGGGAGACGGTCTGCCTGGATATTAACGGGGTACGGCAATTTTATGAACTCCATACCAGGGATGTGGATGACCTGCTCTTTTTGGAGATGATTGACGTGTCGCGTTATCGGCAAAATGAACTGCGCTTGGAGCATGAGAGTATGGCTGACGCCCTGACGGGGCTTTATAACCGTAAGATTTTGCCAAAGATCGTGATGGAGGCCGCCCAGAAACCGAAAGTGTGTTGTTTGCTATGTGATTTGGACCATTTTAAAGAGGTCAACGATCTCTATGGGCACGCCAGAGGCGATGCGGTTTTAAAGGAGGTGGCGGCGCTGATACGCTCAAAGTTGCGACAAAACGACTATCTGCTGAGGTGGGGCGGAGAGGAGTTTTTGGCGGTGCTGGATGGGGATATTCGCGAGGCGATGAGTGTGGCGCAAAAACTTCGCCGAGCCGTTGAGGAGACGCAGATCGCTCAATTACCGGCGGGTAAAGTGACCGTGAGTATAGGGATTTGTTGCGCCAAAATCAAAGATTTGCCCGAGTTTGAGACCCTTTTTGAAAGAACCGATCAGGCACTCTATAAAGCCAAACATTTGGGACGCAACCGGGTAGAGGGGTGCGCGTGAACGTATTGATGGATCATCTTTCTACTTATGGATATCTGATTTTGTTTCTCTACTCTCTTGGGGGCGGTTTTTTCGCCCTGGCGGGGGCGGGTGTGCTGGCCTCTATGGGAAAAATGGATCTGGGGTTGAGTATGGCGGTGGCGTTTGTCGCCAATTTTTTGGGTGATCAGGCCCTACTTTTATTTACCCGCGCCAATCGGCATGAGGTACTGGGTTATCTGAAAAAGCACCGTCGCAAACTGGCCTACTCCCACCTGCTGATGAAAAAGTACGGCACCTGGGTGATCTTTTTGCAAAAGTATATTTACGGTGTCAAGACCTTGGTGCCTGTCGCCATCGGCCTGACCCGCTACGACGCCTGGCGGTTTGGCGTATTGAACCTGCTATCCGCGGCGCTTTGGGCGCTGATAGTGGGCGTAACAGCGTTTTTGGGCGGCAAGAGCGTTATGCTCTTTTTGGCCTATGTCAAGACCCGTCCGTGGATCTTGCCGTTGACGGGTTTGGCGGTGTTGGCTGGGTTTGTTTGGCTCTTGCGGACAAAAGAGAAGCCAAAAACGTGAATAGATGCGTAAGTGTATGAAAAATCTTTCGGTTTTTGTTTCGTCAAAGATTAGAAGAGTAAAATTACAGGAGAAAAGCCCGCCGGGCTTTCAATCACCATAACACGGAAAAGGGACCATGACACCTAAGGGACTCGACAAACTGGGACTGGAGAATATCGGGAAGGTTTTTTACAACCTTGATTATGACGAGGTGATCCGTCATACGTTGGAAAAAGGGGAGGCGACGCTGACCGAAAGCGGCGCGACGGCGGTGGATACCGGTGTCTTTACGGGCCGAAGCCCCAAAGACAAATATTTTGTCAAGCAATCTCCCAGCCAGGAGCATATCGCCTGGGGAGAGATTAACCAGCCGATCTCCAAAGAGATCTATGAAGAGCTTCTTGATCTGGCCAAGGCGCAATTGAGCGGCAAAGATCTCTACGTTACCGATGTCTTTGTCGGCGCCAGCCCCGACAGCCGGCGCTCCATCCGGTTTGTCAGCGAGGTGGCCTGGCAGGCGCACTTTGTCAAAAATATGTTTATCCGCCCCACCGAGGAGGAGCTGGAAAATTTTGAGCCCGACTTTGTGCTCTACAACGCCTGCAAAGTAACCAACCGGAAGTGGAAAGAGCACGGTCTTCACTCGGATGTCTTTGTCGTCTTTAACATCGAGGAGAACACGGCGGTTATCGGCGGTACCTGGTATGGCGGCGAGATGAAAAAGGGCATCTTTACCATGATGAACTACTGGTTGCCGCTGGAGGGCAAGCTCTCCATGCACTGTTCGGCCAATATCGGTAAAGATGATGACGTGGCGCTCTTTTTCGGGCTTTCGGGTACCGGTAAAACCACCCTCTCCACCGACCCCAACCGCCGGCTTATCGGTGATGACGAGCACGGCTGGGACGATAACGGGGTCTTCAACTTTGAAGGGGGTTGTTACGCCAAGGTGATCAATCTCGATCCCAAGAGCGAGCCCGAGATTTACGGCGCCATCAAAAAAGGGGCCCTGCTGGAGAACGTGGTCATAGACGAAAACGGCAAAGTGGACTACGCTGACGGCAGTAAAACCGAAAACACCCGGGTCAGCTACCCCATCGAGCACATTGAAAACCACGAGTGTACCCTCATGGGCGGCCACCCCAAAAACATCATCTTCCTCTCCGCTGACGCCTTCGGCGTTTTGCCGCCGGTGAGCCGCTTGAGCAAAGAGCAGGCGATGTACTACTTCCTGAGCGGCTATACCGCCAAAGTGGCCGGTACCGAGCGGGGCATTACCGAGCCGGTGGCGACTTTCAGCGCCTGCTTCGGCGAAGCCTTTTTGCCCCTGCACCCCACCGTCTACGCCCAATTGCTTGGCAAAAAGATCGACGAGCACGGCGTGAATGTCTACCTGGTCAACACCGGGTGGACCGGCGGCCCCTACGGCGTGGGACACCGCATGAGCATCAAGGATACCCGCGGGTGTATCAACGCCATCCTCAGTGGCGCCATCAACGAAAGCGAGTTTGAGACCCTGCCCATCTTCAACCTTCAGATCCCCAAAACCCTGGAGGGTGTCAGCACCGAGGTGCTCAACCCCATGAATACCTGGGAGGACAAAGAAGCTTATATGCAAAATCTTAAAAAGCTGGCGGGTATGTTTGTGGAAAACTTCCGCCGCTACGATGATGCGGGCAGTAACTTCGACTTCTCCGCGGCGGGCCCGCAACTTTAATCTCCTCTCCCCCTTTGGGGGCTTTGATGAACAAATCCGACCAAACACTTTTCATTACCGGTTGCACTCCGGGCGGCATAGGCTACGCCTGTGCCCATGCCGCCAAAGCGGCGGGCTACAGGGTACTGGCGACCGCCCGAAAAAGAGCGGATACGGCCCGTTTGAAAGCGGAGGGGTTTGAGGCTTTTTGTCTCGATCTTGACGACTCAAACACAATTGACGCGACGGTGGCGTGGGTGAAAGAGGTGACGGGAGGAAAACTCTACGCGCTCTTTAACAACGCCGCCTACGGCCAGCCCGGCGCCGTGGAGGATTTAAGCCGTGAGACTCTGCGCGCCCAGTTTGAGACCAATCTGTTTGGCACCCACGAGCTGACCGTTAAGCTCCTGCCCCTGCTTTTGGCCCACGGGTCTGCCAGGATCGTGCAAAACTCCTCCATGCTGGGATACGCGGCCATGCGCTACCGGGGGGCGTACAACGCCAGCAAATACGCCCTGGAGGCGTTGAGCGACACCCTGCGCATGGAGCTGGCCGATACGGGCGTGAAAGTGGTGCTGATTGAGCCCGGGCCCATCCATAGCCGTTTTCGCCAAAACGCCCTGCGAAAGTTTCTGGAGCATATCGATATAAAAAGCGCGAGGTTGGCGCCGGTATATGAGAAGAAGCTGGAGGCGCTCAAGAGTGAGCGGGATATTCCCTACACCCTGGGGCCGGAAGCGGTGGCGAAGGTGTTGTTAAAAGCGCTCAATGACCCAAATCCCAAAATCCGTTACCGGGTGACACTGCCGGCCCACTTTTTTTATGGGGCCAAGAGGCTCTTCAGTGACAGGATGTTCGATCGGCTTATGCGTTGGGTTGAATAGTCTCGGGCTCTTCGCACAGCCCCAGTTCGTCCAGGACCGCTTTGATGTCAAAGTTGCAAAAGAGCATCTTGTTCTCATGCTCTTCATAAAGCAGGACGTAGATTTTGTCGGCGTACTCGTTGTAGTAGGGGTCGGAGAGGAAGTAGTTGTCCCGTTTGGTGGTAATGTAGCGCAAAAAGGCGCGGCGGTTGGTTCCCAGTTTGCCTTCGGTTTTGATATGGTCTTTGTAGATATTGGGAGACTCCTGTACGCAATCGTCGTTGACCACGTAGGCGACCATCAGGTGGGGCGTCTTTTTGACCAGCTCTTTGAGGGTGTCGATGGAGTAGTCCTCTTTTTCGTGTTGCCTGAGCAGGTTAATGAGATAGCCGCGGATTTGCTCCCGGTTGCGGCAATAGATCTCTTCGATCTTCTCCAGTTTTTCGATCACGGGACTTCCTTGCAGGTAAACTTTTTGTCGATTATACTGCGTCGCAACCAAACTTTCGATAAAATATTTCTATGAAAAAGGAATTGAAAAAAGAGGCCCGCCGGGGACAGATCATGGAAACGGCCCTTTCGCTTTTTGCCCAAAAGGGTTTTTACGCCACCACCATTCCCGATATCGCCAAAAAGATGGATATGAGCGTGGGCAACCTTTACAACTATTTTCCCTCCAAAGAGGCGCTGGCGCAGGAGATTATCCGCTACGTCTCCACGATGCTGGGAGAGACGATTCATGAGATCAACGAATCGGCGTTGACGACAAAAGAGAAGATACGGCGTATTGTGCGCTTCTATTTTGGCCTATGTGAGGAGCGCCCCGAGTTGATCGAGTTTTTTTTGCGTGTCTACCTGGCGAATCGGGAGGTCTTTCACGACGGGTGCGAGGGGATGATCTGCGTGGCCCCTTTTATGACCGAGATCATGGTCTTTTTCGAGGAGGGGGTGCGCGCGGGCGACTTGCGAAACCAGGACTTTTTCAGCGCGTTTGGGCTTTTTATGGGCTATCTTGGGGGTATGGCTTTTTTAAACGGGGAGCGGATTTTGCCCAAAAACCTTGAAAGCTACGCCGACGAGATCGCCGACAATATCTACGGGGCCCTCAAAGCGTAATGGCCCTCAAGCTTTTATGGTTGCAGGGGCTTAGTTGTAACGGCAACGCCCACTCCTTTTTCAACGTCCCGGATATGGCGGGCGTTTTGCGGGAGTTTGCCTTTATCTACCATCCTCTTCTACCTTGCGAGGCGACGCTGGAGGAGGTGAGCGGGGGGGATTTTTCGCCTGATGTCCTGATTGTGGAGGGGGCACTGCGCCGCGATGGGGTACCAAGGGGCGATGAAGAGGCGCTGACGCTCATAACCCGCTACGCCAAGCAGGCCAAGTGGGTGGTGTGCGCGGGCCAGTGCGCCGTGTTTGGGGGGATTTTCCGCCTCAACGAGCCCGACAAGATCGCCGGCGCGCTCTACGCGGGGCAAGAAAGGGGCGGCTTTTTGGATGCCTTTGAGAAAAAAATTATCAACCTGCCCGGCTGTCCCGTCCATCCCGAATGGCTCCTTTTTACCCTGCGTATGCTGGCTTTGGGCACCGTGCCCCGGCTTGATGACCTGCGCCGGCCCGTGGAGCTGTACGGCTATACGGTGCACGAGGGGTGCTTGCGCAACGAATATTTTGAGTGGAAAGTGGATGCCAAAGACTTTGGCGCCAAAGAGGGGTGTCTGTTTTATGAGCAGGGGTGCCGGGGGCCCTATACCCGCGGCAGTTGCAACAAGATTTTGTGGAACGGCGTCAACTCCAAAACCCGCGCCGGTATGCCCTGCATCGGCTGTACCGAACCCGACTTTCCCGCCGAGCGGCTCTTTGAGACCGAAACGCTCATGTCCATTCCCGCCCGACTGCCGCTGGAGGTGCCCAAACGGGCCTATCTGACACTCACCGGCATGGCCAAGGCGTTTCGTATTCCCCGTCTAACACGGCGCAAATTCGGGGAGGAGGAGCCGTGATACAAAGGTTGATCGAGCACGTGGAGGGGGAGGCCCTTTTACGGCTGGAAAAAGATGCGGACGGGCGTATCAAAAGGGCCGATATTCTCTTTCCCCATATCCGGGGGATGGAGAAGATTCTGCAAAGACGCGACGCGCTGGACGCGCTCGCCTTTACCCCCAGGGTTTGCGGGATCTGCGGTCACGCCCATTTGATGGCGACGGTGGCGGCGCTGGAGTCATGTTACGCGCAAGCCGGCGTGTCGCTTGAGATTTCGGCCAAGGCGCGAACGCTCAGGCGTTTTACGCTGGCCATGGAGATGGTGCAAAATCACCTGAAGTGGTTTTATCTGACACTCCTGCCCGTTGTCATGGGCCCGGCGTACAACAGGGACGTTTCCGTGCTTTCAGCCCATACGGCGGCGTCGGCCTGCGGGCGGGCCGTGGCGGTGATGGGCGGGCAGTGGCCCCACACCTCCTACGCCCTGCCCGGCGGGGTGATGTGCGACCCCTCCCATGTGGAGCGTCTGCAGGCTTTGGCGGCGGTAGAGGAGGCCGGCGCGCTCTTTCAAAAGCGGATGGGACTCTCTGTTGACGCGATGGCCGAACTGGAAGACCCCGCGCTTTTGTGGCGAACGGAAGGGGACCTGGCGCTTTTGCTTCGCCGACTGGAGGCGCTTGAGCTGTTGGAAGCGGGACAGAGCTTTGACAGGTTTTTGGTGCTGGCCGATCACACGGCCGGCCCGGCGGGCAAATCGCTCAAGACGCGCCTGGCCGCCGTGGAGACGGCCTACGTAGAAGAAGATGAGCCGCTCCAAAGCGCCGGGTACGCCAACTTCGCCAAACCGGTGCGTTACCGGGGGCGCTTTTACGAAGTGGGGCCCCTGGCCCGGGCCATGGTGGCCAAGGATCCGCTGGTACGCCGTCTGCATCGGCGCTACCGTGACGCCGTGAGTACCCGTATCATCGCCCGGGTCAAGGAGGCGGCCGTTTTGTTGTGCCGGTCGGCCCAGATGCTCAGGCAAATCGATCTTGGCGACCCCTCCTATATAAAGCCCCGCTACGCTTTGCGGGAGCTTGGTTCACTAAAAGGAGAGGGGGCGGTGGAGGCGGCCCGGGGGTCGCTTTTGCACAGGGTGCATCTAAGAAACGGGCGGATCGCGCGGTACTGCATTATTACCCCGACCCAGTGGAATCTGGCTTCTGCGACGGATGAGCCGGGTGTGGCCGCCACGGCCATGGTGGGGTTGAAAGATGAGAAGGCCGCCGAGGTGGTCTTTAAAGCCTTTGATGTCTGTTCTGTTTGTACCACCCAGTAAATTTTGGTCCGCTTTTAATATAGGAAAAAATCTTTTTAATAAAAGATTTAATTTTTTAACATCAGCCTAAGAGTCGCTTCCCTAAAATATTGAATGACCATTCATTCGGAGGTGACCTATGACGGATAGACAGGACGCGGTGCGCACACTCTTTACCACCAAGAGCGCGCGTGTCGACACGAACCGGGGTGACGCCTATTACCGGGATCTTTTTGCCCGGTGCAAGGCGCGGCTGGAGGAGCTCAAACGCATGGAGCCGCTGGGTAACGGCGTGGAGCTGAGCGAAGTACTCAGCGACGAGGGGTATGATCGGCGTGATTTTATGAAGTGGGTGAGCGCCACGACGGCGATGCTGATGCTTCCCAGCTTCTTCGAGCCGCTGGTGGCCGAGGCGGCCGAGGTGATGAACCGGGTGCCGGTGATCTGGCTGGAGCTCCAGGATTGCGCGGGCAATACCGAGGCACTGCTTAGAAGCGACGGGCCCAAGATTGACGAGATCATTCTTGACATTATCAGCCTGGAATTCAATGAGACCATCATGGCCGCCGCGGGTCACCAGGCCGAGGCGCAACTGGAAGACGCCATGCGTACTTTCAAAAACAAATATCTTCTCTTTGTCGAAGGGGCCGTACCCACCGGCGTGGGCAAAGAGTGGTGTACCATCGGCGCTTCGGGCGAGACCTTTGAAGAACACCTGCTCAAAGTGGCCAAAGACGCGGCGGCCATCGTGGCGGTAGGCACCTGCGCGACGTTCGGCGGCGTGCCGGCGGCGGCCCCCAACCCCACGGGCGCGACGGGGGTGATGGATCTGATTAAAGGCAAGCCCATCATCAACATTCCCGCCTGTCCCGCCAACCCCGCCAACATGGTGGGCGTGATTTTGCACTACGTGTTGACCGGCCAGATTCCCGAGCTTGACGCACTGTTAAGGCCCAAATTCGCCTTCGGCTACCGCATTCACGACAACTGCGAGCGTCGGGCCCACTTTGACGCGGGCGAGTTTGTCGAAGAGTGGGGCGATGAAGGGGCGCAAAACAACTTCTGCCTCTACAAAATGGGGTGTAAAGGCCCGATGACCTTCAACAACTGCTCCATCATCCGCTATAACGAGAGCGTCAACTGGCCCGTGGGCGTAGGACACGGCTGTATCGGCTGTAGCGAGCCTGATTTTTGGGACAAATACGCCTATGAGCGCCCCATGGCCGATGCCCACATCAAAGCCCCCACGGGCGGCGTGGAGAAGACGGTGGACGAATTTGGTTTGGGCGTGTTGACGGCAACCGCCGTGGGTATCGGTATTCACGCGGCGGCCAGCGCTGTGGCGGGCAAGAAATCTGACGAGGGAGAAGCGTAATGAGCAAACATATTGTAGTAGATCCGATCACCCGTATCGAGGGGCACCTGCGTATCGAGGCGGTGATTGACGACAATAACACCATCGTGGACGCCTACAGCTCCTCTACGATGTTCAGGGGCATTGAGACCATTCTCAAAGGGCGTGACCCCCGTGACTGCGGCCTTTTGGCCATGCGGATCTGCGGGGTGTGTACTGGTACGCACTACCAGCGCAGTATCGAGGCGGTGGAGCACGCTTTTGGCGTGACCATTCCCAAAAACGCCCGGATCGTGCGCAACCTGATCCAGGGGGCGCTTTATATACATGACCACGTGGTGCACTTTTACCACCTGCACGCGCTGGATTGGGTGGATATCACCTCCGCGCTCAAGGCCGACCCCAAAAAGACCGCCGAAGAGGCCAGAAAGTGGGCCGGTGTGGCGGGCGAGCGGCCCTGGACGGACAGTGAGAGCGAGTTTGCCGCCGTGCAGGAGCGGGTGGCCAAGTTTGTCAAGCAGGGGCGCTTGGGAATTTTTGGCAACGGCTACTGGGGCAACAAACACTACAAGCTGACGCCCGAGCAAAACCTGCTGGGTGTCACCCACTACCTCCAGGCGCTGGATATGCAAAGGGATATGGCCAAGATGATGGCGATTTTCGGCGGCAAGAACCCGCATCCGCAGAGCATTGTCGTCGGCGGGGTGACCTGCGTGCAGGAT
>JAMOMS010000098.1 GCA_027067015.1 Campylobacterales bacterium
GAGGGGTGACCGCCTTGGCGCAGGTGACGGCACGCTCAATGACGGTTTTGGAGGGGGCGCGCAGTTTGTCGTAGTCGTTGCCTTCCACATGAATAATACGCCGTACCGTCGCGTTGTATTCGTCGGAGTAGATGTCGCAGGTCTCCAACAGGTTGGCGTATTGGCTTAACGCCTCTTGCAGAGCGCTAATCTGCGCTCGCGCTTCCAGCCTGTTTTGACAGTAGTTATCGGCGTTTGCTTTGACGGTTTGGGCTTTGGCCAGGTTCTTTTTGGCTGTTTTGCCCATTGAGAAGCCTTTGGCCATCAACCAGACCACCAGGGCAAGAAGCACAAGCAGGGCAATGCCCACATAAGGGTGGCCGTAGGAGGGGTAGTAAAAATCACCGCCGATAAAAGTGAGAATCTTCATGATATTGTCGGGGTTGGTGAAGGTTTCGGGCTTTAAAGGCAGACCCACCGCCACCGCGCCGCCCGCCAAGGCTGTCGCCAGGGCGATCAGCGTGACCAGAAGGGCGATAAAAGAGGAGCCCCCTTTGCCTTTGTTGATGTTTTCTATCTTAACCGGTTCACAGGAGAGCCGGTCAATCAGTGCCACCGCTTCGGCCCGGCTGGAGGGCGGTTCGTTTTGGGGATCATGCCGTTCTGTTCCCTCGAAGGTTTCGTAAAGGCGTTGGAGCAGTTCACGGCTCTTTTGGATGAGAGCTTTTTTGATTGTATCAACCCGTTCGGCGGTTTTAAGTAGCTCCTCGCGGCTTTTGAGAAAGGTTTCGTCGCTTTGCGAGACCTTTTCAACGGCTTGTTGTACAAGTTTTTCGGCCCGGTTTTGATGCTCAATGGCACTAAACATCATAAGACTCCTAAATTGGGATAAATGTTTCTATATTTTGCCAAAAAAGCGGTTTAAGTTTTATTGACGCGCTAATAACGCAGTTTCATGGCCCTTTGCGCTTCCCGTTCGGCGGTTTTTCGTTTAAGGGTTTCGCGTTTGTCGTAGAGCTTTTTCCCTTTGGCCAGGGCGATTTGGAGTTTGGCCCGGTTCTTTTCATTAAAATAGAGCATCAGCGGCACAATGGCCAGCCCCTCCTGTTTGACGCGGCCGTACCATTTGTCGATCTGTTTGCGGTGCATGAGAAGACGCCGGGGCCGTTTTTCATCGGGGCGGTAGTGGGGGTTGGTGGTCTCCAAAAGCGTGATATGCATACCAAAAACCCACGCTTCGCCTTTGATAATGCGCACGTAGGCGTCTTTGAGATTCACCCGTCCCATGCGGATACTTTTGACTTCGCTCCCTTTGAGTTCAATACCCGCTTCCAGGGTCTCCAAGACTTCGTAATCGTGCCGGGCTTTTTTGTTGGTGGTGACAATCTTGATGGACATGGCGGCAATTATAGCGCAACTTTGAAAAAGGTACTGCCGCTACCGCTAAGAAACCACCGGCTGTTGGTCGGGGGGGTCAGCCTGGGACAGACCGCCCTGGCGGCCGGGTAGAGATCATTGGCTTCGTCGGGGGCGAGCTCTTGTAAAAGGTCCATGCTTGGGCGCTTGAGCCACGCTTTGCCCGCCTCACTTCTGGCTTGGTCAAGCAGGTGGGCACGGTAGTAGCCGTAGACCTTGGCGGTGTCGCAGGCGGTGTCGGGGGTGTGGAGCGTCAGGGCGGGGGGCTCCTCTTCAAAAGGTTGAATACGCTCTCCGATCCCTTCGACATTGGCACTGGGGTAGTCGTAGATAAAAAATGGGACGTCGGCGCCTATCTGCTCCCCCAGTTTTGCCAGTTTTTTAAGCGGCAGGTTCAGGCCTGCGATTTTATTACAGGCTTTCAAAAAGGTCGCGGCGTCGGAACTGCCGCCGCCCAGCCCGGCGCCGGCGGGGATTTTTTTGTCAATAAAAAGGGTATGCGCGTCAAAAAAGCGCTCCATCTTCTCTCTCTCAAGCGCGCAAAGCAGTGCATATGCCCGGGTGAGGGTATTGTTTTGGGGAAGCGTGACAGAGGCGCGCCAGCGGAATCGGCGACCGGTAGGGCGGGAAGGGATGAAAGAGAGGGTATCGGTGAGCGTATGAAGGCGGACAAAACGGGAGCGCAGGGTATGGTACCCCTCTCTCGTGCCGGTGATTTTAAGGAAAATGTTTACTTTGGCGGGCGCTGAGAAGGTCATGACCGGGGTTGTCGCAGTTGGTTTTTCAGACGCTTTAGCAGATTCTCGTCCGCTTTCTCGGCCGCTTTCTGGTTCTCTTCCTCAATGGCCTGTGCCAGCTCTTCGCGCAATATCCTTAACTCTTTGGGCGCCTCGATACCGATGCGAACACTGTTTTTTTCAACGGCCACAACGGTAATGACAATATCGTCGCCTATACGGATCGCCTCATCTTTTTTGCGTGTTAATATGAGCATCGTTTCACCTTATTCAGCAAATAGACAGCGCTACCATCCTCTTTAAGCTCTATAATAGCGAAAAAATCTTTGAAGACAAGGGTATAGACGCCGGGTAATCGGTTTTCAAAATATTTGGCCGAAAGCTTTTTCCCCAAAAAGATATCCTCTTCTTTGCCCAGATAGCGGTTGGGGGGCGGGGCCAGAAAGTCGATAGGATCAAGCGCCTTCTCGTTCTCAAACAAAAACGCTCCCTCCCGTATCCTCTCCAGGGCGCTCAACGCCCCCGCGCATCCGAGCGCTTCGGCCACGGCTTGGCCCAGGGAGCGGATGTAGGTGCCCTCGGAAACCGTCGCCTCAAAGGTGATAAAGGGGTGGCGGTAATGAAGCAGGGTAAGGGCGTGAATGTGGGAAGTTACCGGTTGCAGGGTCGTCCTCTCGCCCCGTCGGGCCAGGGTGTAGGCGCGTTGGCCCGCCACTTTTTTGGCGCTAAAGGCCGGGGGGGT
This sequence comes from Campylobacterales bacterium, assembly GCA_027067015.1. Taxonomy (GTDB): domain Bacteria; phylum Campylobacterota; class Campylobacteria; order Campylobacterales; family Hydrogenimonadaceae; genus Hydrogenimonas. The sequence goes on from JAMOMS010000098.1 coordinate 2,875, forward strand.
GTAGGTAAAGGGGCCGACAAAGCCCTCCAAGGTCTCTTTGACGCGCACAAAAGGCAGTGGCGCGGCGGGTAAAACGCGGGTGACGCCCTCAATGTCCAGTGTCGGGCTCTGGGCCCCCAGCCACAGCGTGGCCCGGTAGGTTTTCGGGGTCTTTTCAAGAAAACGGAAAAGCTTGGTGTACTGCCCAAACGCTACAATCAGCGTGCCTGTCGCGAACGGATCGAGCGTGCCCGAAAAACCCGCCTTCTTGACGCCGTAGCGCCGTTTGAGGCGCGAAAGGTAGGCGTTGGAGGAGAGAAAGAGGGGTTTTCTCGCGACAAAAAGGCGGTTGGGACACGCCATCTACACCTTCTCCACAAACGAGGAGAGGATCTCCTTGCGGTCGCCCCCGAAGTTGATTTTGAGTTTGTAGTCCCGTCCGGCCCGGGCCACCTCCAGCACCCGCCCGATGCCGAAAATCTTGTGTTTGACCAGATCCCCTTTTTTGTAACCGGTGCTCTTTTCAATGGAGAGCGCCCCTTTAAGGAGTCCCGCTTCGGTAAGAAACCGGCTCTTTTCCAGGTGCTTGCGCCGCCCTTTGTGAAACCTGCTTTGGACGGTTGAGAGGGTGAGGGTCTCTTTGGCCCTTGTCATGGCCACGTAGCCCAGGCGCCGCTCCTCTTCCATGTCGCACCCGTCACCCAGAAGGGGAAAGAACTCCTCCTCCATGCCGATGACAAAGAGGTGGGCAAACTCCAGCCCCTTGGAGGCGTGCACGCTCATGATGGAGATCTGCTCACCTTGAATCTGGTCCTGGTCGCTCTGAAGCGAAATTTCGTTCAAAAACGTATCCAGGCTCATGTCGGGGTTTTTCTTGACCATATCCCGAAAAAGGCCGTAAAACTCGTCGAGGTTAAGCACCCGCTCCATGCCGTCGGGCAGGGAGGCGTAGTAGTTTTTCAGGCCGATGGTTTTGTCAAACTGGTCGATAAAGCCCATAACGGAGTGCTCCAGTATCTCCTGCAAAATCTCCAGGTCGTTGATAAAGCGGTTGACGGCGGCGTAGGCCTTTTTGCTCAGCAGTTTGGAGAGTTCGGCTTTGGGGGTTTCGGCCAGGTACTGGTAGAGCGAGAGGCGCTTTTCGTAGGCGGCTTTTTCGATCTTGTCGATGGTGGCTTTGCCGATTCCCCGTTTGGGGCGGTTGATGACCCGTTTGAAACTGAAATCATCATGGCTGTTGGCGATGATGCGCAGATAGCTGATGGCGTCTTTGATCTCGGCCCGCTCATAAAAACGCACGCCGCCCACAAGTTGGTAGGCGATGCCCGCGCGCCCAAGCCCCTCTTCCAAAGAGCGGGAGAGTGCGTTGATGCGATAAAGTACCGCGATCTCCCCGGCGGGAACCCCTTCGTTCATCAATCGCTTGACGGCGTCGGCGATTTTGTCCGCTTCCTCCTTTTCATCCACGCTTTGAAAAAGCGTGATCTCCTTGCCTTTGCCCTTGACGCTTTTGAGGGTTTTGCCCAGCCGTCCCCGGTTGTGGCCGATAAGCCGGTTGGCCGCCTCAAGAATCTGTTCGGTGGAGCGGTAGTTGATCTCCAGTTTGATCACTTTGGTCTTCTCAAACATTTTGGAAAAATCCAGAATGTTACGGATATTCGCCCCGCGCCATCCGTAGATGCTCTGATCGTCATCACCCACCACGCAGAGATTGGTATGGGTGTCGCACAGTTTCTTGAGTAGTTGTAGTTGCAATTCGTTGGTATCCTGGTACTCATCCACCATAATGTATCGGTAGCGCCGGCTGGTCTCTTCGCGCAGGTCGTCGTGGGTCGCCAGCAGTTCGTAGGTGAGCATCAAAAGGTCGTCAAAATCGACCAGGTTGTTCTCAATAATATAGTTTTGGTACTTCTGGTAGATAGCGGCGATCTTTTTGTACTGGGGGTGTTCGGCCTGGGCCACCGCTTTTTCGGGGGTGATGAGCGAGTTTTTGTAACGGCTGATCTCGCTGGCGATCAGTGAGGTGGGAAGCTCTTTGTCGATCTGTTTGATAATCCGCTTTTTGTCGTCGGTGTCAATCACGACAAAATCGTTTTTGCGCCCCAGTTTCTCGATATGAAATTTCAAAAAAAGAAGGCCGAATTTGTGAAAGGTGCAAAGTAGCGGCGGGTAGACGGGGCTTTGTATCATGTTCAGGGCCCTCTCCCGCATCTCGGCGGCGGCTTTGTTGGTGAAGGTGAGCGTCAGGGTGTCGGCCGGGTCGATGCCCACCTCCCCTATCAGGTAGGCCAGGCGGGTGGTGACGGTTTTGGTTTTGCCGCTTCCCGCGCCGGCGAGAATGAGCAGGGGGCCGTCGATATGGGCGGCGGCTTCACGTTGCTGTTCGTTGAGTTGGTCGAGTATGCTGTCCATGATTCGCTTCTGGCTTTATAAAGTTATTTGAGTATATCAAAAAAAGATTAAAAACAACGAAAAGATTATCTTCTTAAATAAGGAGAAGTTTTGTCAAAATAATTAAATATTATTGATTTTAAGGTTGTGATCTGTTAAGATAACAAATAAAAATATTAAGGATTTGTTATGTTGAAAGATTTCGCGAAACTGGAGACCTTTTTAACCGTTATTCGGGAGCATAGCTTCTCCAAAGCCTCGGCCAAGTTGGGTATTTCCCAGCCGGCGGTAACCCAGCAGATCAAGTTTATTGAAAAGTACCTTGACTGCAAAGTGATCGAGCGGCGCAAAAACGGGGTGGTGTTAACCAAGGAGGGGGAAGACCTCTACCGTGTCGCCTTGCGGCTGGAGAAGTGTATCCACAATGCCGAGCGGGACTTGATCAAGATTATCAACAAAGAGATCACCTTCCGCATCGGCGCTTCCTTTACCATCGGCAACTTCATTTTGCCGGGCAAGTGTCTTAACAATATCAAACAGGTGATCCAAAACGATGTGCAGATCAAGGTGGCGTTAAGCGAGCAGGTGATTAACGATATTTTGGCGCGCCAGATCGACCTGGGGCTCATTGAGTCGCCGGTGATGCGGGATGATATTATCTACAGGGAGTGGCTGGAAGATGAGCTGGTGCTCTTTTCCAATAAACCGCTCCCCCGCTCTTTGAAGCCGGAAGATCTTGCCAACTACCGTTGGATCTGCCGGGATGAGGGCTCCCACACCCGCCGCCTGCTTAAAGAGGTGTTTGAGGAGATCGGCGTGGAGTGTAAGAACCTGGATGTTCTCTACGAGGTAGACAGCTCCGCCACATTAAAAGCCACGCTTCTTAAGGCGGGTGAGGATGACGATGAACGGCCTATTCTTTCGTTTATCTCCCACGTGGCCATCGCCGACGAGGTGGCCGCCGGCAGGTTGTATGAGTCACGCATTCGGGGGCACCGCATCAAGCGCAAACTCTATATCGCCTACTCCAAAGAGCGCAAACACGACGCCTTCATTGAGAATGTGGTGGGGTATTTGCAACAGAGCCGTTGCTAAACGGAGGCCGACGCCTCCTACTTTTTCAGGAATTTGCGGTTTTCCGGGTTGCTTAAAAAGCTCTCCAATGAGTTTTTAAGCCCGTTTTGTTTCTCTTGGCCGGTTGTGTGATCGGGTGAAAAGGGGCGGGCCATATTGAGCAAAATGGGGGTCTCTTCCACCGTCAACTGCAAAATCGCCAGAATAGGCATGGATACAACGCTTCCAAAATTTTGCGGGCCGAACCCCGCCTCAAACGAGAGGGTGTGCCCGTCATACTCAAAACTCTCCAGCGTATAGCCGGCAATCATGAAAAGGGTCACTTCCCGTAACCCCTGCGCGATCTCATCGGGTAGCGGTGGGTCAAAAGTGACATACTCAAGGTTGCAGAGCAGGCCGAAAGGCTGGTCATAAGCCAGAAGGTAGTCAAAAACCTCCTTGATATGAACCTCCATCATCTCCTGAAAACGCGGCTCCTTGATCATGTCAATCAGCATCGTACCCTCTTTTTTTACCCAATTTTACCATGTTTGACCACCAAAAAACCGATCATGGCGTTCATGAGCGCGAAATAGCGAAAACGGGGGAGCGCTTTGGGGGTAATATCCATAGGGGTCAAAAAGCCGGAAGCGAGCAGTCTGGCCCTGACGGTGCCGGGAAGCAGAGGGGTTTGGGGGGTGAACCAGCGGCCGTCGCGGTAAAAGGCGATGTTGGCGACGGTGGTGTCGGTCAGCAGGCCGTCGCGCACGATCAGCACGTCGTCGGCTTCTGCGCGCTTGGCAAAGAGCGCGTCAAGGGCGGAGCGGTCGGCATATTTGTATCGGTAGTCGGGGTCGGCGTGAACCAGGCGCAGACGGCGCAGGGGCCTGGGGATGTAGGGATGGTAGGTGACGGTGGCGGTATCGGCGTCGTAAAGAACGCGGGCGCGAAGCAGGGGGGCGTCGGCGGGCGGTTGAAGCAGGTCGCGCAGGCTGACGGGGGACGGGTTGTCAAAGTGGGCCTGGCGGGTTTGATCAAAACGGCGCTGGTGCCACGCCAGCCGCAAGGGGTGACCCCGTTTGACGCAGACTGTCTCCAAAAACCTCACGCAAAGAGCTCCGTGCTCAGGTAGCGCTCTCCCGTGTCGCACAAAACCGTGACGATCCGTTTGCCTCGGTTTTGGGGACGCCGGGCGATTCGCATGGCCGCCGAGACGTTGGCGCCGCTGGAGATGCCCACCAGCAAGCCCTCCGTTTGGGCGAGTCTGCGGGCGGTTTGCATGGCTTCCCGGTCGGAAACGGTGACCACTTCGCCAAAGAGGGCGGTGTCCAATATTTTGGGCACGAATCCCGCCCCGATCCCCTGGATGGCGTGGGGGCCGGCCCGGCCGCCGGAAAGAACCGGGGAGCGGCTCGGCTCAACGGCCACAACCTGAAGGTCGGGCAGACGCTCTTTGAGATAGCGTCCCGTGCCGGTCAATGTGCCGCCGGTGCCGACGGCTGAGACGAAAATATCCACCTTGCCCCCGCACGCTTCGTAAATCTCCGGCCCGGTGGTCTCATAGTGGGCTTGGGGGTTGTCGGGGTTTTCAAACTGTTGCAAAACCATCGCCCCCGCGATCTCTTTGCTCAGCGCCTCGGCTTTGGCGATGGCGCCGGCCATCCCCTCTTTGGCGGGGGTGAGCACCAGCCTGGCGCCGTAGGCGGCCAGCAGTCGGCGCCGCTCCAGGCTCATCGATTCGGGCATGGTCAAAACAAGGTTGAGCCCAAGACGGGCGCAGACGAGAGCCAGCCCCACGCCCGTGTTGCCGCTGGTGGGCTCAATGATCGTCCCGCCGGGGGCGATCTCTTTTCTATCAAGCGCTTCCAAAACCATCTTTTTGGCAATGCGGTCCTTGACGGATCCGCCCGGGTTCATAAACTCGCACTTGGCCACAATCTCCGCGCCGCTCTCATCAGACGCGAATCCCAGCCGTACCAGCGGGGTGGCGCCGATAAGGTCGGTCACAGTGTCGGCAATTTGCATGACGTTTTCCTTTTTGTTATGACAACGCAAGAGTATTATACACGACCCCGCTATTTTTCCCTCGGCACGATCACATCCGTGCCGGGGCCGTTGGTGACGTGAAAGATGACGGTGCCGTGGCGGTCGGCCTGCAGTTGGAGCAGAAGCCTTTGGAGGGTTGACTGGGTCGAGGGGGTAAACCAGGCGTTGTTGCTCATGGCCGCCATCAGTCGGGGATTGCCGGCAAAGAGGCGGTCGCTGGTGGCTTCGTAGCAGATGGCGTTACGCCAGGTGTAACCCGCCATCGAAAAATCGCTGGGGGATTTGGCAGAGGCGTAATCTTTGGCGCCGTCGAAGAAGAGGGTGTTGATCCACCGGCTCATCCACAAAGGCAGGGGCGAGGCCTCACCGAAGGGAACGGGAACGACTTTGTGCATGACCCGCATTTTTTTGTTTTGAAAGAGGTAGGCGGAGTTGTAAGGGTTGCGGTCGTAAAAGAGCGCGCCGGTAAGGATGGTGATCTTGGCGCTTAGATCAAGCAGGGTGCGGGTTAGCTCCATGTCGCGGTTGAGGTAGAGGGGAAAGGCGCTTTCAGGCAGGATGACCGCCTTTTTGCCCGCATGGATCGCCTGCTTGATCTTTGCCAGGTTGTTTTGGATAATAAGCCCCCGGTAGCGGGGGCTCCATTTAAGATCCTGCGGCAGGCGGGTGGGGGCCAAAAAGAGGTTTTGGCGCAGGTCGGCCAGTTGGGCGGGCGAAAGGTGTTGCGGGGGACGGTAGAGGGCGAAAAAGAGGCCCAAAAGGGCCAGAAAACGGGCTTTGTGTTTGCATGAAAGAACGATCGTTAATACTGCCAGTATCACCCAAAACTGCCACAACCGCTCGCCAAAGGGCGTATGGACAAAGAGCAGGGCGGGGCGGAACCAGTCAAAACCGAAAGGGTGGATATACTCCATCACTCCGATCGCGACGGCCCGTAACGCCGGGTGAGGAAGCAGGCCGACAGCGCCAAAGAGCACGCCGTAGACCAGGCCGACGGCCGGGATGACCAACGGGATCATCCATGTCAGGTCGTAGTAGCGGAAACTGAGCCCGATCCACCAGAACCAGAAGATACCCGTCAACAGGCCGCTCCAAAAGAGGGCCGTTTTGGGCAGTTTAAGCCAAAAAAGCAGGGACAAAAGTCCCAAAAGCGCCTGAAAGTAGGGAAAAACAAACCCAAAACGGTACAGATAGATAAAAGCCGAGGCGCTAAGGGCCGAGAGAAAGCCCAAACTAATGGCGGAAGTGGTAAAATAACCCGATAAAAATCTCATTGAATAAGGAAATCCTATGCAACCTGCCGCAGCTCAGGGTGGAGTATTGGCTTCGCTCTTTCCGCTTCTGATTCTCTTTGCCATCTTCTACTTTCTCGTGATTCGCCCGCAACAACAGCAGGCCAAGAAACACAAGGAGATGGTGGCTTCTTTGAAAAAGGGCGACAAAATCGTCACCACCGGCGGTTTGATCGCCGAGGTGGTTAAGCCTGAGGAGGATTTTATCAAAGTCAAGCTTAACGACGATTGCGTGGTCAAGCTGGTTCCTGATTATGTCGCCAGAAAGCTTGAGGATGAAGCTTAATTACCGGGTTGTCATCTTCTTGTTGGCGGCCCTTTTCGGGCTGGGGCTGTCGGCGCCTTCGCTGTTGGGCATCAAGGGGCCCAAAATCACGTTGGGCCTTGACTTGCAGGGCGGCCTGCATATGCTTCTTGGCGTCGATACCGACGAGGCGATTCGCTCAAAAGTCAAATCCATCGCCTCTTCCATCAAGTACGCGGCCGATGACGAGGAGTTGATTGTCGACGAGTTCAAGGTAGAGAAAAACGGGGTCTCCTTTGAGCTTCTGGACAAAGATGACGTGCCCAAAATGGATGCCATCTTAAAAAAGATTCCCGGCGTGGCCGTCGTGAAAGAGGGGTTGAAGTACCGTGTGACGTTGACGCCCAAAGAGATCGAGTCGGTCAAGCAGTACGCCATTACCCAGGCGGTCGATACCATCCGAAACCGTCTTGACCAGTTTGGCCTGGCCGAGCCGACGGTGGCCAAACAGGGCAAAGACAAGATTTTGGTGGAGGTTCCCGGTGTCAAAACGCCCGAGCAGGAACAGAGGATTCGAGAACTCATCGCCAAGGCGGCCCACCTGCAGTTGATGGCCGTAGACGAAGAGCGTGCCGGCCGGGTCTATCAGATGACGCCCGCCGAGGCGGCCCGTTACGGCGACGTGATTTTACAAGACGCCCAGGATCCCAACCGTAAATACCTGGTCAAAGAGATCCCCATCCTCGACGGCTCCATGCTGACCGATGCCAGGGTGGCCTTTGACAGAAACAACCAGCCGGTGATCAACTTTACCCTTGATTCCCAGGGGGCAAGGATCTTTGGTGATTTTACCGGCAAAAACGTGGGCAAACGGCTGGCGGTGGTGCTGGATAACATGGTCTACTCCGCGCCTGTGATTCGTGAGAGAATAGGCGGCGGAAGCGGGCAGATTTCGGGGGGATTTAGCGTTAAAGAGGCCCATGACGTGGCTATTGCCCTGCGCTCCGGCGCCCTGCTGGCCCCCGTCTTTATGGAAGAGAAGCGCAGTGTGGGGCCGAGCCTGGGGGCCGATAGCATCAAGGCCTCCATGATTGCACTGATTACCGGCTTTTTGGCGGTGGTTGTCTTTATGGTGCTCTACTACGGTATGGCCGGGGTGATCGCCGACGTGGCGCTGGTGGTGAACCTCTTTTTGATTCTGGCGGTGATGGCGCTTTTTGGCGCCACGCTCACACTGCCTGGTATGGCGGGGATCGTGTTGACGGTGGGAATGGCGGTGGACGCCAACGTCATTATCAACGAACGGATCAGGGAACTGCTGTATGAGGGCAAAAGCGTGGCCAAGGCGATTGAGCAGGGTTACGCCAACGCCTTTAGCGCCATTTTGGACGCCAATATCACCACCCTCATTGCCGCCGTGGTGCTCTATGCCTACGGCACCGGCCCCATCAAGGGATTTGCCATTACCATGAGCATCGGTATTTTGGCGTCTATGCTCACGGCCATTCTGGGCACCCACGGCATCTGGCAGATGGTGGAGCAAAAGATTGACAAAAAGAGCCTGGGCAAGTGGTTCGGCATCAAGTTGGCGGGAGGTAAAAAATGATTTTACAAATCGAAAGCAAAGCGCCGAAGGCGCGCCGGGCCCGCTGCCGAAGCGAACTTAGCATTAGCGTAGGGCCGGAAGCTTGGCTTTCGGCCCGTGTCCCGACGAAGGAGGGGATCTAAATGGAACTATTTAAATACAAAAAACCGATCCCCCTGATGGCCAAGGCCAAGCTCTTTTTCACCGTTTCGGTGATCGCCGTGCTGGCTTCTTGGGCGCTTATTATGTTCAAAGGTTTTAACTACGGCATCGACTTTGCCGGCGGGACGCTGGTGCAGGTCAAATACGAGGGCAAAGCGCCCCTGCCAAAGGTGCGTGAGGCCATTAAACACTCCAAGGTTTTCGAGGGGGCGTCGGTCAACTATTTCGGCAGTGAGGATGAGATTATTATTAAGGTGCGCACCAGCTCCAAACAGCTTGGCACCGATATTGGCGACGAGGCGCGCCAACTGCTCAAAAATACCGGCAAATTCGAGGTGCGGCGGGTCGATATGGTGGGCCCCAAGGTGGGTAACGAGCTCAGAGAAAAGGGGCTGATGGCGCTGGTGCTCTCGATTGCGGGTATTTTGCTCTATGTCAGTTTCCGGTTTGAGTGGCGTTTCGCGGTGGCGTCGGTGATGGCGCTGGTGCACGACGTCTCCATCGCCATGGGGGCCATTGTGCTCTTTAACGTGGAAGTCAACCTGGACATCCTGGCCGCCCTGCTTACGATTTTGGGTTACTCGCTCAACGACACCATTATCGTTTTTGACCGGATCAGGGAGGGGCTTACCAGCGTACGAAGCCCCAAACTGGCCGATATTATCGACGAGTCGGTGACCCGTACGCTCTCGCGTACCACGCTGACGTCGCTGACTACTTTCTTCGTGGTGTTGACGCTCTTTTTGATGGGCGGCGAGATTATCCACGGGTTCAGCTTTACCCTTTTGGTGGGTATCGTGGTGGGAACCTACAGCTCCATCTTCATCGCGTCGCCGCTTTTGATGATGATGGGTTTTGACGTGCAAAAATACCGCCAGAAACTGGCTGAGAAGAAAAAACGCGAAGCCGAAAAAGAGAAGCTCCGCGCCATGTACGAACAAGGTACGGTTTGACGGGCTTTGGCCCGGCAAACCTCAGGTAAAAGATAAAAAGTAAAAGGTTTGGATGGCGCTTCGCGCCTTTCCATGAAATGTGTCCGCCGAAGGCGGCCGACCGAACCTTTTACTTTTTACCTTTAACCTTTTATCTAAAAAGAGTATAATCCATGAAATACATCCCTTCTGACATTGAAGCCAAGTGGCAAACGTATTGGGACGAGCAAAAGAGTTTTGAGCCCGAAAGCGGGCACGAGAAGCCCAAAAAGTATATACTTAGTATGTTTCCCTATCCCAGCGGGCGGATTCACATGGGGCACGTGCGCAATTACGCCATCGGCGACGCGCTGGCGCGTTATTGGCGCAAGCGGGGCGTCAATGTTTTGCACCCCATCGGCTGGGACAGTTTTGGGATGCCCGCCGAAAACGCGGCGATCAAGCACAAGCTTCATCCCAAGAAGTGGACCTATGACAACATCGCCTATATGCGCAAAGAGCTCTCAGCCTTGGGCCTTAGCTTTTCCAGGAGTCGGGAGTTTGCCACCTCCGATCCCCTGTATACCCGTTGGGAGCAGAAGTTTTTGATTGAGCTGTACGAAAAGGGTCTGCTCTACCGGGAGTCCACCAAGGTTAACTGGTGCGAGAGCTGTCATACGGTGTTGGCCAACGAGCAGGTTGAGGAGGGGCGTTGCTGGCGGTGTGATAGTGAAGTGATCCAAAAAGAGATGCCCGGCTACTACCTGGATATTCTTAGCTACGCCGACGAACTGCTGGAGGATCTAAAAAAACTGGAGGGCAAGTGGCCCCAGCAGGTGCTGACGATGCAGAGCAACTGGATCGGCAGGTCTCAGGGGTTGGCCTTTACGTTTGAGCTAAGCGAAGCGAGCCGGGCGAAGCTGGGCGGCGCTTTTGAGGGGTTTGAGGTCTTTACCACCCGTCCCGATACGATCTTTGGCGTTACCTACGCCGCTTTGGCGCCCGAGCATCCGATTGTCAAAGCGCTGATTGAAAAAGGGGCGCTGGATGAGGAGATGGCCAAGCGAATCATCGCTATCGCCAACATGAGCGAGGTGGAGCGGGCCAAGCAGGAGAAGGAGGGGTACCCTCTGGGGATCGAGGCGATCCATCCGCTTACCGGCCAAAAGGTGCCGGTGTGGACCGCCAACTTCGTGTTGGCAAGCTACGGTAGCGGCGCCGTGATGGCGGTGCCGGCGCATGATACGCGCGACTATGAGTTTGCGACCAAATACGACTTGCCGATCAAACGGGTGATCGAGGGGGGTGATCTGCCCTATACCGAGCCCGGCGTATTGGTGGACAGCGGTGAATTTAGCGGCATGAAGAGCGGGGAGGCGAAAAAGGCCATCATTGAAAAGATGGAGGCGCTGGGCAAAGGAGAGGGGCGCGTCAACTACCGCCTGCGC
>JAMOMS010000099.1 GCA_027067015.1 Campylobacterales bacterium
AAGATGCCGTTCACTGGGTCAAAGACCTGCACGAAGCGTTATGGATGCCGCTGACACTGCTTATTTTTGCCCATATCGCCGGAGTGGTGCGCTATGAACTGGCCACGAAAGAGCCGATTGTCTCACACATGATTCATGGATCACAAAATTAAGGTGTGTGACCAAGTGTTAATCTAAAAAAATGTTAAAGTAGACTATGTAATAATTAATTTATGACACAAATAAGCCGGTTACTTTTCTTTGTTGCGCTTTTGTCGGTAACGACCGTGTGGGCCAATGCGTTAAAAAGCGGCGAGGAGTTGGCTAAAATGCTCAATTTATCTGCCGCTTCCAAAGCGAGTATGCAGTGGGAGCGGGTTTTTAAATCGGAAAGAAAGATGAAGCGATACGGTATCGCCAATTTGAGCGAGGAGGAGAAAAAGCGCCTAAAACACTACTTAATCATGCACGCGATCGACTCCGATCAGCCGACCGTGGCGGGAGAGTATTGATGAAACTGATAAAAAAAATCGTGGGAACGGTTATTGTGTTGTCATTGCCGTTAACGGCGGAACAAGTCCCCTCCACCAAAGAGCTTCTTCATATTATTGAACAGCTTAAAGCCAGGGTAGCCAAACTGGAAGCCAGCCAAAAACGCGCGCAAACAGCCCAAAAAAGAATGGAAGCGGAACTGCTGGATCTATCTGACTATACCGAAGCGACCGAAACGAAGGTGTTGGAAGATAAGCTAAAGTTTGGATTTGGCTTTAAGACCAATCTGGATAATTTTCATAAAAATTATGTAGACGGGCATCGGGTTGACAGCGACAATATCTGGAGCACCAAACTGATGCTCAATATGCGGGCCAATCTGACCGATACCATGAAGTTTCACGGCCGGCTCTCGATGTATAAATATTGGGGCAGTAGCGTGGTGCACCCGTATACCTATTATGACAATATGCAAGGGCGTGTGCCCGCCGACAGCGCCCTGTATGTGGAGCGGGCTTATCTGGACCTCTTCTTCAACCGTGACGGCAAGATACCTTTTGCGTTGACCATAGGCCGTCAACCCAGTACCGACGGGCCGAGCCAACAGTTTAAAGATAACACGGCCCGAAAGGCGACCTATTCGGCACTGCTTTATGACGGGGCTTCCGACGGCGCGGTGGCGACATGGGATCTTTCTCGTCTCCTAAAACGGCCCAAAACCTATTTTCGGCTGGGTTACGCCAAAGGGTTTGGTTATACCGAGACCGCCAATGATGTGGGTAACGCGTTTGTCGGGGCTTCCAATACCGATTTGAAAGATACCAACGTGGTGGGCGCTTTTTTTGATACCACCCTGCCCGGTGTTCGCCACTCTTTGTTTCAAGTAAGTTACTCGCGTCTGTTTGATATTATTGCCAACCCGCTTGACGCCAACAGCAGTCGAAATGTTAACATCGGTGACATGGATATGCTTGGCGCTATGGCGGAAGTGACAAATTTGAAAGATTGGGGTGTGGACCTGTTTGCCCATTACGGATATGTTTTGGCGCATCCGAACGGCAAGGGGTATCTGCGTTATGGTACTTTGCTGGGGCAAAAAGGTACACACGGTAATAAACGGGGCTTTGCTGTGTGGGTTGGAGGACGTTACGGGTTTGGAGAGGGTCGGCGTTATAAATTGGGATTGGAGTATAACCACGGCAGTCGCAATTGGGTGAGTTTGACCCAAGGCTCTTTTGATGTCTATAACAAACTGGCGACCCGCGGTGACGCGTTTGAAGGGTATGTGATGTATGTGCTTAATCGCTATACCAACTTTCGGTTGGGATATGTCGATATTCGCTATAACTATACCCGAAGCGGCTGGTTCGTGGGACGGAGCGTGGATGTGGATTCGACAACCCAGCCTTCAAGCGAGCTGAAGCGGTTGCAATCGATCTATTTGAAAATGAGCGTGAACTATTAAGATGTTGAGCGCGTGGACTCACAAGCTTCGTTTGGTTCACCGGATCAATTTAACATTCTATCTTGCGGTGGCGCTGGTAGTGGGGCTGATTGCTCTTTTTTACCTTTCCAGCCGCGATATGGTGACACGTGTCGAAGAGAGTTATACGCGTCAGATTAAGATGCTGGAGTATACCGACGCCATTAAACGGACTTTACGAAAACTTGATTATCTGGCCTTAAAAAACGCATTGGAAGGGGTTAAGGATTTTCAGACGCAAAGCCGTCTGCTACACGATACCCTGTTTGACAATCTTAAAAAGCTGGAAAACAACCCTGTTTTACAGCAAAACCGTACGATTCAAAAGATTATTCACAATATCAAAAACCGTATGATCGGCTACAAAGCGATCGCCTCTTCGTTAAAAGAGGATGTGGCCGAAGATCCCGAAGACGGTCTTTACGCCATTATGGGATTGGCCAAAACCAGCCGGATTCTCTCACGGGAGTTGGCGGAGCTGGAGACGCGCATTGATCGTTATAATCAGCAACAGATCACCCAAATGAATGAGATGATCCACCGTCGAAGGCATTTGGTGATCGGTCTTGTCACATTGGTGTTTTTTTTCATGTATTGGCTCAACAAACAGGTAGCCAACAGTATTGTTCAAAAGGTAGAGAAACTACATGAGTTGATTGCGTCGTTTTTGCGTGTCTTAACAACCAAAAAGGGCCAGATCGCTTCTGTTACCTTCTCATCTGATGATGAGATTTCCCAGATTGGAAAATTGATTCAAACCAACCTTCATGTCGCTGAAGAGTTGATCGCGCTGGAGCGGGAGGAGAAGCGTCGTATCGAGGCGGAGGTTAAAAAAGCGACTGCCGAGATTCGGGCGCTTAACAAGGAGATCGAGGCGACCCAGCGGGAGGTTGTCTTTACCATGGGCGCCGTGGCCGAGAAGCGCTCCAAGGAGACAGGGTACCATGTCAAGCGGGTGGCGGAGTACTCTTTCATCCTGGCCAGGCTTTACGGGCTCTCTTTGGAAGAGTCACTGCGCCTTAAAAACGCTTCGCCTATGCATGATATCGGCAAACTGGGTATTCCCGACGCCATTTTGAACAAACCGGGTAAACTGACCGATG
>JAMOMS010000100.1 GCA_027067015.1 Campylobacterales bacterium
CCGTGTTTGGCGAAGCTCTCCAGCATATGGTCCAAAAACCCCACGCCCGTCTCTATCTCCGAACGCCCTTCGCCCCGCGGGTTGAAACGCAGGGTAATGCGCGTCTCTTTGGTCTGCCGTTTTTTTTCCACTTCTTTCATGCTAATCCCTTATGATATACGCGCCCGGTATATTCCGGGTTTGAATAAAATCTTTGGCTTCCTCTTCCGAACGAAACCCCATCAACCAGACCCTGTAAAGAGGCCGGCCGCCTACCGTATAGGCGCGTACCACGGCCCGGTAACGCCCCTTGTAACCGTCGTAACGTTTTTTGTATAGTTCCGCCCCCTCGCGACGGCGAAAAGCCCCCACCTGCACGCCAAAGCGTCCGGCGGTCACCTTTTGGCGGACCCCTTTGGCCCCTGCTTTGGCGGCAATGAGACTGTCAAAGCCCAACACCGTCAGCTTCACCGGCGCCGTACCCGTCTTGTCAATGCCGATCCGCCGCCCGGCCTCATAGGAAAGATCAATAATCCGCCCTTTGACAAAAGGGCCCCGGTCATTGATTCGCACCACCACCGAGCGGGCGTTTCGCAGGTTGGTTACCCGCACCATCGTATTCATGGGCAAAGTCTTGTGGGCGGCGGTAAGGGCGTACATATTGTATGTCTCACCGTTGGAGGTTTTGCCGCCGTGAAAATCGGGGCCGTACCAACTGGCGACACCCCGTTGGGTCCATCCCACCCTCACGACCGTGGGATAGTAGGTTTTGCCGTTAATGGTATACGGGCGCATCGTGGCCCGGTGGATCGCTTTTGAGGAGCGGGGTTGGGAGGGTGCCGCGCTTCCCCTCCAACCGCCGTAGGAGGGTGAACGGGTGGAGCACCCTCCCGTCATAAGCGCCAAGACCATCCCCGCGACCGTCAACTTAATTGGGTATGACAAGTTTATCTCCCGCGTGAATGATGTTGTTTTTAAGAGCGTTACGTTTTTTAATAGTCGCCACCGCCACCCCGAAGCGGCGGGCGATGCCGTAGATCGTATCGCCCGGTTTCACCTCATATTTGCGAATGGAACCTCTTGGAATGGGAATCACCAGCTCCTGTTTGGGGTAGATACGCCCTTTTCTGATCTTGTTAAACGACAAAATCACTTTATAGGAGATGCCGTAGCGGTAGGCGATGCCGCTGAGCGTCTCACCCCGTTTTACCCGGTGCACCAGGTACATATTTTTCTGCCGTCCCGGCCTATAGGAGAGTTTGAAGCGCTCCAGGCGGCTGACGGGAATATTGATAAAAGCCGCCTTGCCCGGCGGGGTAAAACCGTACTTAAACTGGGGGTTGAGTACCTTTAGCGCCCCGGCCTTCATGCCGATCTGTTTGGCGATATGCTCCAGCGTCTCACCGCCGCTCACTTTCACCCGTACCAGCCGTTCCGAATCGGCCGAACGCAGGATTCTCAGCTCCTTCGGGGTAAAAGAGAGCCGGGCGTTGTTGGCCGCCAGCGCCAACGAGACGATTTTGCGAATATAGTTGCGACTCTCTTTGGGCAGATACTTCTTTTTCTCATCCAATAACACCCGCAGATCATCACTTCCCGCTTTGCGAATGGCGCGGGCCACCCGCCCCTCCCCGCAGTTGTAAGCAAGCGCCGCCAGGTACCACTTGCCAAAACGCCCGTACAGCCTCTTTAAAAAGCGAATCGCCGCTTCGGTGGCCCGCACCGGGTCTTTGCGCTCATCAATATAGCGGTCGATTTTCAAACCGTAGAGTTTGGCGGTTTTGGGCATAAACTGCCACAGCCCCACCGCCTTGGCGCTCGATTTGGCGTGGGCGTCAAAATGCGATTCGGCCATTGCCATGAAAAGAAAAACCTGGGGGATGCCGCTTTCGGCGATCATCGCCCGCAGGGTGGGAATATAGCTCTCGCCCCGTTTGAACATCCGAAGATAGTGGTTTCGACGGGAGGTTGTCAGGTTGATCTTCAGCTCAAGAAAGAGCCGGTCACGCAAGAAAGCGGGCGGGATATCCAGCGTCTCAAGAACTTTCGCGTCATCAACATACCGACTCTCGTTCAAAAGCGAAGCCCGGGCCCCAAACAGCAAAAGGGCCCACAACAGCAAAAAGCGAAACAAGGTTCCCCTTTGTGGAGTTTTCTTTATTATACCATAGCCGTTGACACCCGTTTATCCCTTTGGCGCTATGCCAAAAAGGCTCTGGGCGTTTTGGGTGGTCAGCGTCTCAAGCGTCTTCTCCTCCATGCCCAAAACCTCACCCATCTTCTTGAGCACCAGGCGGGTATAGGCCGGTTCGTTGCGCTTTCCCCGGTGGGGGTGGGGTGTAAGATAGGGGCCGTCGGTCTCCACCACCAGCCGATCAAGGGGAATTTTGGGCAATACGCTCGGCAGTTTTTTGGCGTTTTTGAAAGTCAGCACCCCGCCGATGCCGAAATAAAACCCTTTTGACGCCAACGCCAACAACCGCTCGTCGGCGTTATAGCAGTGCAGTACGCCGCCGACTTCATCCGCGCCTTCTTGCAGTAAAAGGGCCAAAGCGTCCCCGCTTGCCTCGCGGATATGGACAATCAGCGGCTTCTTAAACCGTTTGGCCAGGGCGATCTGGTCAGCAAAAACCCGCTTTTGCTCTTTGATCTGCGCCTCTTTTTCTCCATCATCCTCCGGCAGGCGGTAGTAGTCCAACCCGCACTCGCCCACCGCCACGCAGAGGGGGTCTTCTAAAAAGCCGGCCAGAAAATCGGGGTCATATTTTTCCATATCATAAGGGTGCACGCCGGCGGCGTAGTAGATGTTCTTGTGCGTATGGGCGATCTCTCGGGCCAACGGCAGAGTATCGGGATCGGCGCCGGGAATGATCACGGCCCCCACCCCCGCCTCTTTCGCGCGCAAAAGCAGTGCCTCAAGGTCATCACGGTAGCGGGGATCATCCAGGTGGCAATGGGTATCGACAATCATCGGGCAAACTCCTCCAACAGATTCTCCGCCAGCGCCTCGGCCTCCTCCAGCCCCTGCCGTCCCGCCAACATTCTGGCGATCTCCTCTTTTCG